>LQGW01000053.1 GCA_002838815.1 Clostridiaceae bacterium JG1575
ACGGTTTAACCATTAGCACAATTCATTTTACAGACTCAAAGCATTGCAAGAAGGCACCCATATCCTGACATACTTCTTGGTCAGAATATAGGGGCCTTTATTCAGCGCTTACCCATAAGCGGTAATAGACGCCCTGTTTAAACGCGCCTTTAGCAATGACTCGATTGTAGTTATCGCTTGTCATAAGGAGCGTAGGTCAGCACGTCTTTTTTTGAAGGGGTGGTTTTTTTGTACTATACTGTAAAGAACGGATTTTTTTGAAAGACACGAAACAGTCCCCCCGAAAATGGGGGCGAAAGGGGAAAACGATGGATGCGTTGCTGGCCGTTTTCGCAGGACTATTTGCCTTGACGCTGGTGCTTTTTGTGCTGCGTAGGACCGTACTTATTCCAGTGAAGGTGCCCACGGCGTCCATGGTCCCTGCGATCATGCCTGGGGACATGCTGTTGGCCGTACGCCTCTATCGTCCGCTGAATGTTCGAAAAGGTCAAATTCTGCTTTTCTATAAAATGGATCGACTGCTCATTAAACGCCTGCACGGCGGCCCTGGAGATGTGGTGGTTTTGCCGTGCCCTTCAAAGGGGCCGCAGGCAAAAGCTGTGAAAGAGGGGTCGGAAGGTCCATCCCTTATTTTTCGGGTTCCGGTGGATTCTTATCTTTTTCTAGGCGATCATAAAGCGTGTTCGGAAGATGCCAGACACTGGACAGACCCCTATGTGCGAAGCGCGGATGTTTTGGCGCGAGCTCAATGGGTTCTTTGGCCCTTGCGGCGCTTCGGGAAACTTCAGTAATTTTTAATATATTCTTGGTATTATAGGAAGATGAATTCTATAAGGGCTGCGCAGAGCGTGCGCAACCCATGGCGGACACCTTGCAATGGAAACGAAAGGAACCTATATGATGGATTTAAATGAACGAATTGACAGCTACCGCGAAGAGATGATCCAAGCCCTTCGTCGAATACTTGCGCATCCTTCCGTGGCCGAAGAACCGGTTCCCGGAGCCCCATGTGGCCCTGCTGTGGCGGCTTGCTTGGAGGATTTTTTAAGCTTGGGTCGCGCCATGGGTTTTCATGCAGAAAACCTCGAAGGCTGGGTGGGCGAGCTCACGTACGGATCCGCTGAGGATTACGTCGCTGTCTTAGGCCATCTGGATATTGTCCCCGTTGGCAGCGGCTGGGTTCACGATCCCTTTGCGGGAGAGATTGAAGACGGAAAAATGTATGGGCGAGGCACCAACGACGATAAAGGCCCATTACTGGCCGCTCTTTTCGCGCTGAAGGCCATCAAGGAGAGCCATCTCAAGACTGGCTCCTCCATTCGCATCATCGCTGGAACCTGCGAGGAGACGGGGGGACCAGATATCGAAACCTACCTTCGTCATCGCAAGCAGCCCCGCGCCGGATTTACGCCGGATGCAAATTTTCCAGCCATCAATGCGGAAAAAGGGATTTTGAATGTTCGCTTGCAAAAAAAGATCGGGGATGAATCTTTTACCATTCTTCACCTAGAGGGGGGCAATGCGCCCAACATGGTGCCCGATGCAGCTCGCGCTGTGTTTTTACAAAACGGAGAAGAGAAAACCCTTCAAACAAAAGGAATCTCTGCCCACGGCTCCACGCCGGAAAAAGGAGAAAATGCAATTTTGTCCTTATTCCGGCAGCTGGAGGATCAAGGCGAACCATGGCGTGAGATGATGAACCCTCTTATTGCGGCCTTTGAAGACGTTCATGGTACCGGCTTGGGCTTGGGCTTGAGCGATGAGCCTTCGGGCAAGCTGTCGGCGAACCTTGGCCAAATGAGCTATGAAGAGGGCATTTTGTCCCTCATCGTCAATTTGCGGGTTCCCGTGACCTTTGGTCTTGAAGAGGTAGAGGCGCCTCTTCGAAAAACCTTTGAGCCTAAGGGCTTCACCGTTACCTTGGGCGAATTTACTCCGCCCCTTTACTATCCCAAGGATCTGCCCATGATCGAGACCTTGATGAAGGTCTATCGGCAGCATACGGGAGAGGAGCGTGCGCAGCCCCTGGCCATCGGGGGAGGCACCTACGCTAAAACCATGGAAAATGTGGTGGCCTTTGGCCCGTCCTTACCCGGACGGCCCGATGTAGACCACATCGCAGACGAATACATTCACCTCTCAGATTTTATGCTCTGGACAAAGATTTACGCCCAAGCCATGCTTGAGCTCTCTGCGTTATAAGAGCGGACGATCCAATGAGGATGGCAAGAAAAAGAGCCTAGGGAGGCGATGACGCTTGAATCAGGATAATAATAAACGACCCGGAGTCCCGGAACCGCCGCGTCCGGATGGACGCAGCCTCATCATGCTGGTACTGTTTTTGCTGGCTATGATGTTTATGTACTTCAACATCCGCAACATGACCAGTCCACGCACGGTGGAGTCCACCTACACGGACTTAACGAAGAACCTGGAAAAAGACAACGTCAAGGCCCTGGATTTTGATACGGGCAGCAACGAGGTTCTCTTCCAGCTTAAAAGCGGGGAAGCGCGCTATCGCATTAAGGTCAACAGCGAACTTGGCTCCGGCCTCGTGCAAGAAGCCGCCAAGCGCCAGATTCCCAGCAATGTGACAACCTCTACGGATTTTCTCACCATTTTGCTGAACATCCTGCCGGTGCTATTTATGGTGGTATTCTTTGTGTTCATGTTCCGCATGATCACTCGCACTATGAACAGTAAAGGCGGCATCATGGGTCTTGGCAAGAACACCGCCAAGCTGTATGAAAAAAGCACGGGAGTGAGCTTCAAGGATGTGGCGGCTCAAGAAGAAGCGAAGGAGTCCTTAACGGAGATTGTGGATTTTCTTCACAATCCGCAAAAATACGCCGACATTGGCGCAAGGCTCCCCAAGGGAGCACTCCTTGTTGGCCCACCAGGAACCGGAAAAACCCTCCTGGCCAAAGCCGTGGCCGGAGAGGCCAATGTGCCCTTTTTCTCCCAGTCGGGATCGGCGTTCGTGGAGATGTTTGTGGGGATGGGGGCCGCTCGAGTCCGAGATATTTTCAAAGAGGCTGAGCAAAAAGCGCCCTGCATTATTTTCATCGATGAGATTGACGCCATTGGAAAAAGTCGTGAGAACGGCGGCCTTCCGGGCGGCAACGATGAGCGGGAGCAAACCCTCAACCAATTACTGGCGGAGATGGACGGTTTTGATTCCACCAAGGGTGTCGTCATGCTTGCCGCCACGAACCGACCGGAAGTGCTGGACAAAGCCTTGCTGCGTCCAGGGCGCTTTGATCGGCGCATCATTGTTGATGCTCCCGATCTTCGCGGGCGGGAAGCCATTTTGCGCGTCCATTCCAAGGACGTGAAGATGGGGGACGATGTCAATTTGAAGGAACTGGCCCAAGCCACTCCCGGAGCCGTGGGTGCGGATCTTGCAAACATCATCAATGAAGGCGCGTTGCGCGCTGTGAAGAACGGGCGTCAGTACGTCAAGCAAGAAGATCTCATGGAAGCCATCGAGGTGGTCATTGCCGGTCAGCAAAAGAAGGACCGCATCATGAGCCCGAAGGAAAAACGCATCGTCTCCTTCCACGAAATCGGCCACGCTTTGGTGGCGGCGCTGCAAAAGAACACCGACCCCGTGGTGAAAATCACCATCATTCCAAGAACCATGGGCAGTTTAGGCTATACCCTCCAGGTTCCCATGGATGATAAATACCTTATGAGTAAGGAAGAAATTTTGACGGAGATCAGCATTCTTTTGGGCGGGCGGGCCGCGGAAGAAGTGGAGTTTGGCTCCATCACCACCGGCGCCGCCAACGATATTGAGCGGGCAACAGCCATGGCCCGGAAAATGATTTCCATGTACGGCATGAGCGATACCTTCGATATGATGGCTTTGGAATCCGCCACCAATGCGTATCTGGACGGGCGTCCCGTCTCCAACGTCAGCCCGGAGACACAGACGAAGCTTGATCTTGAGACGAAGGAAATCATCAAAAAGTGCCACGAGCGGGCCGTCGCTCTGCTTCGAGCCAATCGAGACCTCTTGACGAAGGCCTCGGAGAAGCTTTTGGAAAAGGAGACCCTCAGCGGCCAAGAACTGGTGGACATCATTAAGGAATTTAAAGGCGAAGACTTTATAAAAGAAAGTCATGAGAACGACCCGAAGGACAAGCAATCTGGGGAAGGGATCCGCAATTTAGGCGGGGAGGACCAGTTGGCCCCTCCCGTTGTCGACGAGCCGAAGGCTCCGCAGGGACCCGAAGAAGAGTCTTAAACAAGGGATCTTCAAAAGGGTCAGGAGGAAGCAGAAAAATTGTCAAAAGAAGAAATACAGCTGGACCGGATCCAGCCGGAGGTGGCCAAGGAAGAGGCACACCTCCGGTGGGTCATCGAGTCCCTAACTAAAAAAAGAAATCAAGACATCAGTCTTCAAGGGGATTTGGCCAATTATTTGGTGGAATACCGTAAGCAGATCATTGAAGAGCATAAGTTTGACGAAGATCAGCCCCTGGATGCCTTCGACCAAGAAATGTTTGCCAAGGAGGCCCGCTACAGCGCGGTGTTGACGCGGCTCAGAGAATATCAGGAGCTCCTGGATGTGCCGTATTTTGGCAAAATCACCTACCAAGGGGTGGAAGGCATCGATCCGGAGCTGGATGAATGCTACATCGGGAAATACAGCTTTGTGGATCAGCAGACCTTTGACCGCATCATCGTGGATTGGCGCGCGCCCATTGCCTCCTTGTTCTATCACGGAGCTCTGGGCGAAGCTTCTTTTCAGGCGCCTTTGGGCACCATTCGAGTGGACATCAAAAACCGACGCCAATTCTTAATTTCCGGTGGGCTTCTTGAGGGAATGTTTGATTCGGAGCGAGAAGTGCGGGACGAAATCCTGCAGCATGTGCTGTCCTCCCCGGCGTCGGAGAAGCTTAAAGACATCATTATGACCATCCAGCAAGAGCAAGACGAGATCATTCGTCTGCCTTGGCAGGGGACGGCTGTGGTCAACGGCGTGGCGGGATCTGGAAAGACCACCATTGCCCTACACCGTGTCGCCTGGCTTTTGTACAATCACCGGGAGGACCTTGAGGGCAACGTACTGATCCTCGGTCCCAACAACATCTTTATGGAATACATTTCCCAGGTACTCCCCTCCCTCGGGGAAACCGGGGTGCGGCAAAATACCGTACAGGACTTTATGATGGAGTGGCTCGACATTCCTTCGCAGCTGTTTTTGCCCCAAGAGGATCTTTATGAAGCCTTGGCCGAGGGAGATGAGGAGCTCAAGCAGGATCTGGAGTGGAAACGCTCCGAGGATTGGCTGCAAAAAATGGACGACTACGCAAACCAGCTCAACTATGATCTGTATCCGTTCCGCTCCTATACCTTTTTAGGGGAAGAACTGATGAGCCGGCAGGAGATGGAAAAGGCGCTGCTGGAGGACTTTGCTCGAATTCCCTTGATTAAGCGGGGCGAGCGGCTCAAGCGCATTCTGGTTCAGCGGATGCGGATGGTTCGCAATAAGGAATTAAAGCAAATCAACCGGCGCTACAAAACCATGGCCAAACGCATTGAGGCAGGGGAAATCTTGACGGAGGAAACGGCGCAAAGCCGAATGGATGAAATCCGTGCCCTCATTGGAAAGGTGCTAGCCTTTCGGGATGAAATCCGTCCCTTGGGCAAGGGCAGTCCTGAGGAGCTTTACCAGCGCATCAACACCCTGCGCATTCTGACGCCAGAGGATCTGGCCCCCATGCTTTATTTAAAGCTCCGTATTGCTGGAATTCGCCTGCCTTACAAGGTCCGCCATTTGGTGGTGGATGAGGCGCAGGACTTATCCTTGAATACCTTCCGAGTCCTACGGGAGATGACCCGGTGCAACAACGCCACCGTCGTGGGTGACATCAATCAGCGCCTGGTGCTTTATGCTGGACCGAGCTTCTTGGATTTGTCTTCCGTCTTTCCTGCGGTGCGCACCTTCCACTTGGAGAAAAGCTACCGATCCACGGATGAAATCGTCCATTACGCCAACCAGTTCTTGCCGGCGGGACGCGCGCATTCACTGCGCGAAGGGGCCCCCGTGGCCTTCCTTCACCCCTTGGATTCAAAAGAACTCAAGGAGGCCCTGATCCGGACCCATCAAGAACTGAAAGCCGATGGGATTCAAACCATTGCCATCTTGACCCGGGATGGAGAAGCGGCCCAAAAAGTACACGATCTTCTGGGGGCGGATCTGCCCCATAAGTTTATTCGGGGAGAAAATGGGGTGTATTCGGCCCATACGCTCCTCTTGTCGGCCCTCTTGGCCAAAGGCTTGGAATTTGATGCGGTGCTTCTCGTGGACTCTGCGCCTCAAAAAACCACGCCGGACCTTATGAAATACATCATGGCGACTCGGGCGCTTCATCGTCTGACGGTCTTCGACTTCGAGGGGCCTCTCTAGGAGGACTCCCTGGGGGCCGTTTCAAATAAAAAACAACGTAAGCGGTAAATGGTAAGCTAAGCGCTAAATAAATACCACATAGCAAAACAAGCTGAACCTCAATACCATTAGGGTATGTCTAAAATAGGAGGTTCAGCTTGTCTAATGATCATGGTTATAAGCCGGAGAAGCAGATTTATCGTAAGCGCTAAATAAAGGCACCTATCTCCTGACCAAGAAGTATGTCAGGAGATAGGTGCCTTCTTGCTATGCTTTTTTCTTTACTCGGATCTCTTCTGGAATTTTCTCTGACCAGGGCATGACGTCTTCTAATTTCTCGTCCGTTTGCCTATTTTGGCTTAGCTCTTCCATGAGATAGGCAATATAACCTGTTGGGTTCAGATCGTTAGCTTTTGCAGTTTCTACGATGCTAAAGAGGATTCCACAGGAATCGCCCCCCTTACTGAGTCGCTGAAAAGATCGTTCTTTCGGCCGATGACGAATTGTTTTATGCCACGTTCTGCCCGATTATTGGACCGTTCTAAATCTCCATCAACAAGAAACCTCGTCAGGTTCTCCCAGTGATTCAGGCTGTAGGCAATGGCCTCCCCCAGCTTGCTTTTCGGGGTGACCATCATTCGCTCTTTTCTCAGCCATTCCTGTAGCGCCTCAACCTTGGGTTTCACCAGGTCCAGGCGTCGTTCATATCTTTCATTTCCTCGTAAGTGTGCTATCTTTTTCTCCAGATAGAACAGCTCATCAAAGCGACGCACCCCTTCATGGGCTGCGGTGTTCCGCCCCTTGGCGTTCTCCGGAATGGCCGTCACGCCGTCGGTAAACTTTCGCCTAGCATGAGCTAGGCAGCCAACCCTGGTAATTCCCGGCACCAGGTTGTATCCGGCATACTCATCGGTCTGCAGATAGCCCTCAAATCCTGCCAGGAATTCTGCTGCATATTTGCCGTGGCGTCCCGGTCGGTACATGTACAAAGAGACTTGCCGACCCTCCACTGCTGCTGAGGAGAAATGCCACATGTAGGATTTACTTTTGGCACTTTTACCATCCTTTTTCAGGACTTGGAAAGGTGTTTCATCCCCGTGGATGATCCTCTGCTTCATGAGATGCTCCCTCAGTCGTTTGTAGACTGGTTCTAGGTATTTCTCAGAAGCTGAAATCGACCAGTTGGCCATGGTGGCTCGGGATATATAGATCCCTTCATCGGCCAGCAATTTTTCATACCGATAAAAGGGTACTTTTTCACAGTATTTCTTTGCAAGAATATGGGCGACCAAAGACACCGATCCAAACCCGCCCGGAAAAGCGGGGATAGGGGCCGGTGCTTTCTTAATAGGAGACCCTTCGGTATTGGTCTTTTCACAGCTCTGGCAGCTATAGATCTTTGTGATGTGTTTTTTAACAATGAAGCGCGGACGGATCACTTCAATCTCTTCACGGACTTCATCTTTGAGAAATCTGAGTGGGGAACCACAGGCATCACAAACCTTGCTCTCAATATCATGAATGACTTCAACCACCTCAAGGTCAGCAAAACACTCTTTCTTTGCTCCTACATTTCCCTTGGTTCTGCGAGCCGCTCTTTTCTCTTTGAGCTCTTCTACCGTAGGTTCCTCAATGGGGTTTTCTGCTTCTTCGACGATGGCAACCGCTTCATCGAACCCTTCGAACTTCAACTGGTTCGGATCTGTCTTTTCGCTGGAGCGACCAAAGCGCTTTTGAGCAGCCAAGCGATAGTACTCTTTGAATTTCTCCAATTCAGCTCTAAGCGTTTCATTTTCGCTTGAGGAAGCTTGAATTTGCTCCTGCAGTTTTAGGATGAGTTCTATGAGTTGATCCTGGTCAAGAAGCTGGAGTGTCTGCGTGTTATTCGGTTGGTTTTTTGAGGTGTATGTTGCTTTTTCCATCCCTTAATATTACCACATTTTACACTTCAAAAAAAGCCTTAGAACCCTGATTTTATCAGTATTCCAAGGCTTTTTTGAATCTCTTTCTAGACCACTTTTGACTGTAGAACTTCCCTAAAACCATCGCGTTGATTGATGCTTAATCCATTCATCAACCAATCGTATTGCGACCTGATTCATTCATAGGGTTCTACCCGTTGATCGGGCCAGACGAACCGACCAGTTTCCAGTCGCTTGTAGTGGAGCCAAAACCCATTAAAATCCCAATGGACAATCTTGATCTTATCCTTGGCCTTATTACAAAAGAGAAAGCAACTACCGCAAGATGGGCTGACCCGTAGGACTTCCTGAACATATGCGGTAAGTCCATTGATGGACAAACGGAAATCCACAGGTTTGGAGATGAGATAAATCTTTTTCTCCATCTTATAACCATGATCATTAGACAAGCTGAACCTCTCATGTGAGACATCCCCTAATGGGGTTGAGGTTCAGCTTGTTTTGCCATGTGGTATTTATTTAGCGCTTACCTTGTTTTAAAGAGGCCTTTGGGTCTTTAGGGGAAGCAACACCGTAAAGGCCGCAAACCATTTGCCTGAGAGCAGGGCCTCCCCGGGCTCCTTATGGAAGGCCCCCCAAGAACTCATGCCTAAGGTGAAGGTCTCTTCTTCTTCCCAAAGATCCGTAATAAGCACCCAGTGATTGGAGAAATCCCGTCGGTGCGCTCTTCGGGAGCGATTTGGGCCAAGGAGCAGGGCCACAGGATGGCCGGCGGACAGACACTCCCGAACAAAGGCGCGCACTTTTTGCGACTGGATATTGGGGCCGAAACACCAAAGGGTTTCGGATCCGATGCTTAGGCCGTGGGCACGAAAGAGCGAACGGGCGCCGCGACAAAAGCTTAAAGGGGAGAGGACCGGGCCTCGCAAATGGGCTAAGGTCTCTTCTTGTAGCGCCTGAAAGGCCTCCCTAGAAAAAGGCTTTCCTAGGGCATAGACCAAAAGATTGGTCAGCGCTACAGGGCCACAGCCTGTGGCAACGTCTCGTTTTTTAGAAAACCAACTTTGGTCGCCGCCAAAATAGGGAGCGGCGCACTCAAAGGGACGAGGCAACGCCGTGTGTTTCATCGGCGATGCTGCACGAGAATCTTTTCTTTTTCCACGCTAATTTCGGGGGTCAGACCGTGGGCAAGAATGATGGATTCTACTGTTTTTTGAAGCTCCTGCGCATCGGACTTGGGCAGGAGGACCACTTCGGCGATGAAGCGAGTGCCTTCTTCGCGCAAGCGCACATCGTGTAGGGAGACGATTCCCTCCACGGCCATGAGTTTTTTGGTCATGCTGCGAATGAGAGCTGCCTGTTGAGGATCCTTAATGTGGATGGGGTCCAGGTGGGACACCAAGTCCACCCCCAGGGACCGTTTGACCTTTTTCTCCAAATCGTCCACGATGTCGTGGATGGAGAGGATGGAGATGTCGTCGCGGACCTCCACATGAATGGTGGCCATGACGGTATTTGGGCCGTAATTGTGCGTCACCGTGTCGTGGACGCCGTAAATTTCATCACTTTCCAGCATCGTCTGCTCAATGGCTCGCACAAGTTCAGGATCTTGCTTGTCGCCGATGAGGGGGTTGATGGTTTCCTGAATCAGTTCAAAGGCGCTCTTTAAGATCATGACAGCCACAAAAAGACCGATGAATCCATCGATTTGCCAATTCATCCAATGAGAAATCAATAGCCCCACCACCACCGTGGAGGAAATCATCACATCGCCCCGGGCGTCGAGGGCCGTGGCTTTCAGGGCGGTGGAATGGATTCGCTTGCCCAGCTGATGATTGAAGGAAGCCATCCATACCTTGGCTAAAATGGAAGCCGTCAATAACACGATGGGGATCCATTGAAAGGACAGAGGCTCGGGATGAAGAATTCGTCGCAAGGAAGAAAACAAAAATTGAAACCCCACGTAGAGGACCAGAACGCTGACGATCAGCCCAGAGAAGTATTCCAAGCGCCCGTGACCGTAGGGGTGACCTTCATCGGCGGGCATGTTTCCGAGCTTGAACCCCAAAAGGGTGATCACGGAGGAGGCCGTGTCGGAAAGGTTGTTGAAGGCATCGGCGGTGACGGAGATGCTTCTCATGAGAAGGCCCACCGTTAGTTTCATGGCAAAGAGCGATAGGTTCACGATGATGCCGACGAAGGCTCCTAAATATCCGTATTTTTCTCGGATGAGCGGATCCTCGGTGTCTTGGCTTTTGATGAATGTTTTAATCAGAAAATCAGTCATAGCTCCCTCGTTTGGTGCATCGGATTCCTCCATTCTACAAAAGGACATAAGGAGGATCCTTGAATGTATCCTCATACTATACCATAGGCAGGAGGCTTCGAGGGAGTCTCTCCAAAACTTTTGAGCGTCCCTTGAAAAAGCAGCGCGCGGTATGGAAAAGACAACGGGTGAAAAAGTGGGGTATACTAGGGGAGAATGAAAACAAGGGGATCCAAAAGGTGGGTTCTTTTTAGGAACGCTCCTTTTTAGCGCCCCAGGAGGAGGCAACGAGTGAACGCAAAAGACTTTGCATTGGATTTAATCGAATTTTTGCACCAGGGCTCCAGCGCGTATCAGGCGGTGGAGGAGACGGCTCGGCAGCTGAAAGAAAATGGCTACCGGGAACTTACTTCAGGGGAAGAGTGGACCCTTCAAGAAGGCGACAAGGTCTACTTCATCAAAAACGGCACCGCGCTTTTTGCGGCGCGAATAGGGGAAGGCAGCTACCAAAAGGGGTTCCACATCATTGGGTCTCATTCGGATTCTCCGGGCTTTCGCATCAAGCCCAACTGTGAAATGCTGCAAGATGGGTATATGAAGCTCAACACCGAAGTCTACGGTGGCCCCATCTTAAACACTTGGCTGGATCGTCCCTTATCTGCGGCGGGTCGTGTTTCGTTAAAAGGCGAACATCCCATGACCCCTAAGATGCAATGCGTGGATTTCAAACGGCCGTTAGTTTATATCCCCAACGCCGCCATCCATATGAACCGCGAGGTCAATAAAGGCTTTGAACTCAACCGTCAACAGCATGTGTTGCCCGTTATGGGACTTACGGAGGAAAAGCAAGTCAAAGACTTCTTTCGAACCCTTTTGGCCAAGGAGCTTGCCGTCTCGCCCGAAGATATCTTAGACTACGAGCTCTACCTCTATGAAACCGCCAAGGGAGAGCTTGTGGGGGTGCAGGAGGAATTCATCAGCTCCAAGCGCATGGACAACCTATCCATGGCGCATGCGTCCCTAAAAGCCCTCACCGAAACCCAGGGCACGGGCATCAAGGTCTTTGCGTTGTACGACAATGAAGAGGTGGGGTCCCGCACCAAGCAAGGCGCCGGGTCTTTGACGCTGGCTCATTTCCTAGAGCGCCTCGTCTTGGGTCTGGGCGCAGATCGCAAGGATTATCTGGAGGCCTTGGACCGCTCCTTCTTAATTTCAGCGGATTTGGCCCATGCGGTGCATCCCAATTTCACCGAATATGCGGACCCCACCAACCGCCCCCGGATGAATCAAGGTCCCGTGATCAAGATTGCCGCCAACCAAAGCTACACCTCCGATGCTTCCTCCACTGCAGTCTTCATGGGCCTTTGCCAAGCGGCGCAGGTCCCCTGCCAGACCTTCGTCAACCGCTCGGACAAATCGGGAGGGTCCACCATTGGCCCCATCAGCGCTCAATTCTTGCCCATTGCTTCCGTGGACATCGGCAACGCCATTTTAGGAATGCACTCCATCCGGGAATTCGCAGGGGTCCAGGATCATTTTGATGTTTACCGGGTGTTCAAGATTTTTTACGATCTTTAGGGCTATAATGGCTTTGTAGGGTAATACCAATCCAAATACAAGGAGGAACTATTATGGCAAAACTCAATGAAATTTACAAATGTGAAGCCTGTGGCAACGTAGTGGAAGTGCTCTTCGGCGGGGATGGAGAACTGGTCTGCTGCGGCGAACCCATGAAGCTCATGGAAGAAAATACGGTGGACGCAGCCAAAGAAAAGCACGTGCCCGTCATCGAGGACATGGGGGAAGAGAGCGTCCGGGTGAACGTAGGCTCGGTGCCGCATCCTATGGAAGAAAAGCACTGGATCGTTATGATCGAAGTCGTCACCGACTGTGGTCGGGTGTTGAGAAAAACACTCAAACCCGGCGACGCGCCCCAGGCTGAATTCTGCGTAAAGAAGGAAAATATCGCCAAAGTGCGTGAGTATTGCAACCTTCACGGAGTATGGGCCAACAAATAGGCTTCTCGAAACCCGTAACAATGAATCAAAGGCAGCTCCTTGATTTTCAGCGCATCCGCTGGAGACCAGGAGCTGCTTTTTTTATTGTTGAAATTTCGTGCCCCCGCGAAAAGCGGACCTTCAATCCCGTGTGAAAAAATACTGGATTCCAAATAACGACGTTCAGATGAAAAAGAGGTTAAATTCGGGCATAAGGGCTTCTTCTTTGGGCCAAGCCCAAAAGAATCCGCCCGAAGATGGTATAATGGTCTCAATTAAAAAAGAGGAGAGGTTGGTCGATGCCCACAATTTTCATCATCTTTATTATTTTTATTGGGATCAGTGCCGCGCTCAATGGAGCTAAAAGCGCGAATCAGGGAAAAGGAGAGCTGTCCTACAAGGACGGCAACTTCCACTGGAATCGAAACGGCTCATCTCAAAACTCCGCTGAGCAGTCCTCCCGCAAATCGTCGACTTCAAACACGGGTGGCCGCTTCTACGAGATGATGAAGCGCTCCGTCTATGAATCCTTGGATGAGACCACCAAGGTCGAATTTGAGGAACGGTTCGGCAAACCCGAAAAAACGCAAGCAAATAGACCAATGGCTTACAATAAAAACACCACAGAGCGCCGCCGGCCCGAGCGTTCAGGCAGTGAGGGCTCAAGCTTCAGCGATCATCGCGAAGCCCGTTCCGCCATGCGTGCTGAAACGACCGAGTCCAAGCTCCTTTGGGCGCGCAACCGAGAACAGATGAGCCACATCAACCGTAAGTTTCGGGAAGAAATCGCCCGTCAGCATGCGGAAAATCGACGCATGATGAAGGAAGTCCAAAACATCAACCGATAATAAAATCTGCGAAAAAACCCCCGAACCTTGCAACGTCTCTCATGAAGACGTTGCGAGATTCGGGGGTTTTGCATGGGGCGTTGAATTTAGCCAAGGGCCGCCAAGACCAAACCGTTATTGTGGTCTAAAGCCCAAGAGATGCCCCATTCGTTGGAGAAAATAATGACGTTTCGCCCCTTGCGGTCCACGAGGCGACGGCTGTCGGAGGTTAAGGATAGATTCTCCAAAGAGCCTTCATACGATTCAATCCAGCGGACGTACCGGTAGGAGAGGCGGTCCATGCGGATCTCCACCCCATACTCTTGCCGCAGCCGATACTCCAAGACGTCGAATTGCAGGACGCCCACCACCCCGGCAATGATTTCTTCCATCCCGGCGTAGTCTTCCTTGTAGACCTGAATGGCCCCTTCTTGGGCGATCTGGGAGACGCCTTTGACAAATTGCTTGCGTCGCATGGTGTCCACAGGTCGGATTCTTGCGTAATGCTCCGGGGCAAAGGCAGGGATGGGATCGAAGGTAAATTTGTCCAAAGCCGGGCAAAGCGTATCCCCGATGGAAAAGATGCCTGGATCAAAAACGCCGATGATGTCCCCTGCGTAGGCGGTGTCGACAATTTCCCGATCCTGAGCTAAAAACTGCTGGGGTTGGGCCAATTTGATCTTGCCGTGACCTTCCATATGGTAGACTTCCATGCCGCGGCGAAAT
Source organism: Clostridiaceae bacterium JG1575 (assembly GCA_002838815.1). Lineage (GTDB taxonomy): Bacteria > Bacillota > Clostridia > Clostridiales > Clostridiaceae > JG1575. Next base: position 14,136 of record LQGW01000053.1, read on the forward strand.
TCTCCCGAGACGATGCGCATAAAGGCAATGCGGTCGCGGTGCGCCGGGTTCATGTTGGCCTGTATTTTAAATACAAACGCAGAAAAGTAGGGATCCAAGGGCTGAATTTGGCCCTTGGAGCTTCCTCGGGAGCGGGGGGCTTGGGTAAGGTTTAAAAAGTGCGCCAAGAAGGGTTCCACGCCGAAATTGGTGAGAGCGGACCCGAAAAACACCGGAGAGAGTTCTCCGCGTTCCACCGCGGCACGATCAAAGGAATCTCCGGCAATATCCATCAATTCAATGTCTTCCGTAAGCTTTGCGTATTGGGCCGGATCCAAATGATCCCGAGCGCAAGGATCCTTCAAATCCACCAGCTCTACTTGGGCGGCCGTGGCGCCATGGCGGCCGCCGGAAAATAAGAGGACTTCATCGGTTTCTCGCTGGTAGACGCCGGAGAAGGCTTTGCCCGAGCCCAAGGGCCAGTTCATGGGGTAGGTTCGGATGCCCAGCACGTCTTCAATTTCCTGCATTAGTTCAAAGGGATCCCGCGCTTCGCGATCCATTTTATTGACAAAGGTGAAGACGGGGATCCCCCGCAAAGAACAGACCTGAAAGAGCTTTTTTGTCTGCTCCTCCACGCCCTTTGCGCCATCAATCACCATGACGGCGGAGTCGGCAGCCATCAGGGTTCGGTAGGTGTCTTCAGAAAAGTCTTGGTGACCGGGGGTATCCAAAATATTGATGCAATACCCGTCGTATTGGAATTGCATCACTGAGGAAGTGACGGAAATTCCCCGCTGTTTTTCAATTTCCATCCAGTCGCTCGTGGCGTGATGGGCCGCTTTTCGCGCCTTGACGGAACCGGCTTCGCGGATGGCGCCTCCGTAAAGGAGTAATTTCTCGGTGAGGGTGGTTTTTCCCGCATCCGGGTGCGATATGATGGCGAACGTTCTTCGCCGTTGGATTTCTTCTGGAATGCTCAGCAAAAGGGACCTCCCGATCTGTTCCGTAGGATTCTCTTTCCAAGGCTCTAGCTCAAGGAAAGGAAGGCGCCCGAAGGCGCACTGTAAAAATAGCAAACACTCCCAGTATAAAGCATGGGCTTCATAGGTTCAAGGGCAGTGATGGTCTGTGATCATGCCCCTTTGTCTGGGACCTGTGATGGGGTCACCCCCAAGGGGATCTTTGGCGGATGCCTCCTCACTAAAGGGCTCAAGAAAAGCAAGGGGTATCTTTTTATGGGAGAGCCTTCCTAAGCAGTCCCGGCCCATGGGAAGGCGTCTGAGCGATGCTCAAAAAGCGGCAACAGAAGCTTCAAAAGGAGAAACACCCCTAAGCGAAGATTTTTCGCCTAGGGGTGTTTTGGAACCTCACTTGGTTATGGAAGAGCGTTACGGAAGATCCGATAGTTTTTTTAGGGGAGCAGGGACGTCCTCGCCGTAGCGGTCCTTCTCAAAATCATAAAAATCGTCCTCCGGGCTGGGCACGGGATCGGATTCTTCGGGAGGAGCAGGCGTTTCTTCCCGAAGGAGCTCCTCGGGATCCTCCTGCAAAAGCTCTGCCTTATAAGGATCCATGGAAGTAGGCAACGGGTCCGCGGGGGAGCCGCCTCCTAAGCCCAATTCCTTGACGCTGGGATCCTGGGGGTTGGCTTTGGGCTCCGGCGGGGCCGTCTGAGGGTTCTTTTTGCACTCGTTCATAGAAAAACCTCCTCATATACATGCGCTGGAGAAGTAGGAAGTACGAGGCATCCTCAAAGCGAATGCCTCCTTACGTTGATCCTATCATAGGTGCGAAACGAAAGTATCGACACTTTGTAACCAATGTTTGAACGATCCAAAGGGCGCAACGTCTCGTGGTTTAAACCAGGGATTCGAAGCCTTGGCCGCCCTTGGAATTATGGCTATTGATTGAATTTTCGCCTTCTCCTTTGAGTCCGGGGACTTCCTGTACTAAGATATCTATAAGGGAGGCTTGCTTTTGGAAAACCAAGGGCGGACTATGGCCCCTCCCATCAATCAGGCCGCAGGGGCCAAAGGTGGTGATGACTGTCGTGTTCAAAAAGAACACCATTCGATGGATCGGCTTCGCGGTGCTGGCGTTGATGCTCTTTCTCTTTTTTCCAACGCAACGGGCGCTGGCAGCACCCAGCCATGAGATTTTACGCTGGCAGGCCAGCTACGACGTCCAGGCCAATGGATCCGTCCTAGTGGAGGAGCGATTGGAGTATCATCTGCTCAACCGGGTCAATGGCATTTTGCGTGAGGTGGATTTGACGCCGGAGCGGGCGCCACAAGTCTCCTTTGCCCCCAATTTGCAACTTCGTTTGCAAGAGCCCAGTCTCTCCTTATTAGACGCCCAAGGGGAACACCCTTTGCGGGCAATTCCCCAAGGTACGGGGGAAAAGGGGATGAAGGGCGTCTACGAAATGGGAACCGTTGGAAAACTTGTACAGTTCAAGGTTTTCGAGCCGTCTCGAAAGGGCGATCGCAAAACCTTTATCTTCCGCTATCGCCTCACCAACGCCGTGGTGGTGTATCAGGATGTGGCGACCTTCAACCGAGTTTTGGTGGATCGGGCGCGTACCGATATTAAAGGGGTGGACCTTTCGTTGCGCATCCCCTCAGGCGCTGAGAAATCGGAACTGCACATTTTTACCAAGGGGCCCCTCATCGGTTACGATGAGATATTGTCCCCCAATACTTTTGCGGTGAAGATTCCCAAGCTTGAGCCAGGGGAGAGCATCGAAACGCTCTTAATGTTCCCACCTCGGCTGGTGCCCACCGTCCAAAAGCGCGTCGACCGGGAAGAGCTCGCTACCATTTTGGCGCGCGAGAAACAAGCGGCCGATGCGGCCAACGAAGAACGGGAGAAGGCGAAAGCGCAATGGGACCAGGAGCTTCAACGAAGAAAGCGCCTGGAAGAGCGTAAGGCCTTGGGCCGTACACTCAATCCCCTTTTGGGCGTTTTGGGCGCTTCGGCCGTCGCTTGCTTTATCTTTATGGGGCGTCGTTTCGGACGGGAGCGAAAGCCTTCTTTTGAAGGAGATTATTATCGCGAACTCCCCGGAGATTATACGCCGGCGGTTATGAGTTCGCTGTTGAAAAAGGGGCAGATCGACAGCCCCGATGTCATGGCTACGGTGTTAGATTTGGCCCGTAAAGGACTTTGGACCATTGAGCCCACCGTGAGGGAGCGCAAGACGTTCTTTAAAACCTTGGAGCAAGAAGATTTCATTCTCGTGCGAAAAGAGGGATCTGCGGACAAATTAGAGGGGCTCATGCGCCATGAGCGTCATTTGTTTCAGTGGTTCATCGAAAAGCTCGGCGATGGAAGGAGCTTAGTGATGGGCGATCTGGAACGCATCCTCAAAAAGACCGCCAACGCCTACAAGTTCCAAAGAGATTACGATACTTTTAAAGGGTACGTGCTCAATGAGGACAAGCGCTTGAAGTTCCGTGAGGGCAACAACACGAAAGGATCCGGCATTTTTTATGGCGTCGGGCTCTTCCTCATGGCCTGCGGTGCTTTTTTCCTCTTCTATTTTCAGAATTTCCTTGGAATCCCTTTGGGGATCCTCGGACTCTTGCTGATCAGCTATAACGTCTTTTTGGCCAACAAGCAGGTGCTCACGCAGTTTGGGGCGGAGGAGACCGCTAAGTGGAAAGCTTTCAAACGCTTTTTGTTGGACTTTTCCAATTTGAGTCAGGCAGAGGTTCCCTCCTTGGTTCTTTGGAATCACTACCTGGTGTATGCGACGAGCCTTGGCGTGGCCAAGGAGGTGTTGGAGCAGCTGCCGAAGGTGTATTCGCCTCAGGAACTTCAGGATCCAACCTTTACCCGCACCTTCTATCCGGACTTCTACTACGGACGCGGCTTCGTCTCCATGGATCAGTCCATGCAACGGGCTTTGTCCACGGCAACCTCCACCATCCACAGGGCCGAGGAAATCGCGTCCTCGCGGAGCTCTTCAGGCTCCGGCGGTGGCGGTGGATTCTCCGGCGGGTCCACGGGAGGCTCGGGCGGAGGAGGCGGAACGGGAACGTTCTAACCGTTTGACCACTGCACCCCGCCCTCAAACTACGACCTATCATCGAAAGGAAGGGATCAATTTATGCCCCAATTGTTTTGGATTCTCCTAGTCATCATTTTGGTTTTGGCCGCGATTTTAGTCATGATGTACAATGGCTTGGTGTCGCTTCGCAACCGAGTGAAAAATGCCTACGCCCAAATGGATGTTCAGATGAAGAACCGTGCCGACCTCATTCCGGGTCTCGTGGAAACGGTCAAAGGCGCTGCCGGCCATGAACGGGGCGCTTTGGAGGCCGTCATCAAGGCTCGGTCCGCGGTGATGAATGCTCAAACTCCCGAGCAGTCCATGGCCGCCAACGAACAACTGACCTCCACCCTCAATCGCTTGATGCTTTTGGTGGAAAGCTATCCGGATCTAAAAGCCAACGCCAACTTCCAGCAGCTCATGAGCGAATTAAAAAGCGCTGAGGAGAAAATTCGTTACTCCCGCCAGTTCTACAACGACACCGTGATGAAATACAACAACAAGATTCAGGTGTTCCCCTCCAATCTCGTAGCGGGTCTCTTCGGCTTCCATGCAGAAAAGTTCTTTGAGATCACCGAATCGGAACGGCAGGTTCCCAAAGTGGATTTCTCTGGAATGTACGACGCCAACTACAATAAAAACGACGCCTACCGTCAAAAAGCGCCTCAGAGCAGTGACGGCGCCAAAGATCCTCAAAGTCTGGACGATTTAAGAGCCGGCAGACCCTAAGAGGCGCCCGATCGCTTTGCCCGACGGTAGCTCCATCTCTTGAACGTTGGAGGACAGCTTGGAAGCGCTTCGTCCCATCGCCGGTACAAAGTTTTTTGTGCCGGCTTCTCTTTTCATTCCTCGCCCCCCTGGTCCTTGGGCGGCCCAAAAGGTGTTAATTGTATTTTTTTTTTTTTTTGAAAAAGAGTCCAGTTTTTAGACGCTCTTTTTTTAAATTCCCTCTAATCCGACCGAGGGCTCAAGAGCCCTTGGGGCCTTGCTTTGCCCGAGCTTTTGTGGTTGGCAAAGAGCCATTTTTTTAGGCGGACCATTGGTTTTTGCTCCGCGCCTTCAGGCGAGGATTTGCCTTTTCGTCTTCCAAAAGCCGCCCCATCGGCTATAATTGAAAGTGTTATCAATCCAAACTGTGAGGTCTTATTATGCAGCTATCGAAGGTTTTCACCAAACAGAAAATGATGCGTACGGTCTTATGGTCCATGTTGCCCATCTATTTGTTCTCCATTTACTTGTTCGGCTGGCGGGTGCTTCTCGTGCTCCTTGCCTCCCTCATCGCCGCTTGCGTGGGTGAATGGTTGATCATGAGAATGATTCAAGGCGACAAGGCCAAGGTCTCGGAAGCCGCATTGGTGACTGCGGCGCTCTTTACGCTCACCTTGCCCCCAACCATCCCCCTCTGGATTGCCGTGGTGGGAACGCTCTTTGGGATTATCTTTGGAAAGGCCATCTTTGGCGGCTTTGCCAAAAACATCTTTAACCCCGCCTTGGTGGGGCGGGCGTTTATTTACGTGTGCTTTCCCATTCCCATGACGGTCACTTGGGCCAATCCTTTTTCGGGCGTTCCCGGAGGGTTTGCTCACTACGCACCGGGCGTTGATCTTGCGACCCGGGCTACGCCCATCATCAATATGGAAATGAATGGCCAAGGTACCCCCTTAGCTCAAATGTTTTTAGGCAACACGGCAGGGTCTTTGGGCGAAACCTCAGGCTTGTTGATTGTTTTGGCTGCGGTTTATCTCATTTACACCAAAACAGCCTCTTGGAAGATTATGGCCTCCACCTTGGCCTCCGGCCTTTTGATGAGTTTTGTGGTCTGGCAGGCGGGCGCCGCCAAGGGAGACCCCTTCTTTGCCATTGCCTCGGGCGGCTTCCTCTTTGGGTGCGTATTCATGGCCACAGATCCCGTTTCCGCCCCCACGAAGGATCCAGCGAAGATCCTCTACGGCGTCCTCATCGGTGCCGTGACGGTCATCATCCGAACCTTCTCGCTTTTTACGGAAGGCATGATGTTTGCCATTCTCATCGCCAACTCCTTTGCGCCCCTCATGGACCTTAATGTGAAAAAATGGCAAGCCCGCCGCAAGGCCAAGGAGGCCAGCCCCGCGCTTCCCGCTCAAAAAGCCGCTTCGGCGGTGTCCAAGGAGGCCAAATAAATGAAAAAGAGTTATCAGTATACCTTGGTCTTTATGATTCTTGTGGCCAGCGTCTTCACCGCCATATTGGCGACAGCGCAGACCACCATGAAGCCCATCATTTTGGACAACCGTCTGGTGGCGGAGCAGCGGGCTATTTTAGAGGCTTTCAATCTTAAGCCGGGTTCCGATGATGAAGTCAAAAAAGTCTTTTCCTCGAAGATCAAGCCGGATGTCCGCACGATCAAAGGACAAGAGATTAAGGGCTATCGCTGGGAAGAGGGTGGCGAGATCAAAGGGTACGCCATCCCCTTTGCAGGCTCTGCGCTCTGGGGAACCGTGCGAGGCTATTTGGCCCTCAACCAGAACTTAGGGGAACTGCTCGGCATCACCTTCACCGAGCAAAATGAAACCCCGGGATTGGGCGGGCGTATTGATGAGGCTCCCTACAAAGAACAGTGGCGCGGGCTTAAGATGCCCAAGGGTCCCTTAAGCTATGGCCCCATGGGCGATCAAAAAATTGATGCCATCTCCGGGGCCACCTTGACCTCGAATTCGGTCATGCGAATCCTCAATGAACTGAAAACCAACGTACTGAGCCAGTGGGAGGTGAAATAATGGCGACTGAAACCCCAAAACAAATTGCCATACGAAATATCTGGCTGGACAACCAAGTCCTGCGTCAAATCCTTGGCATCTGTTCGTCCCTTGCGGTGACCAACCGGATGCAAAACTCCCTCGTGATGGGTCTTGGCGTGGTGTTTACCACGGCCATCTCCTCACTCATTCTCTCTGCGCTTCGCTCCTACATCCCGCAAAGAATCCGCATGATTGTGCAGGTTTTGGTCATCTCCTTTTGCGTGATCTTGGTGAATATTTCCCTTCAGGCATTCTTCCCCAGCGTGTCCAAACAGCTGGGTCCTTATGTCGGATTGATCATCACCAACTGCATCATCATGGGCCGCGCTGAAGCGTATGCGGCCAAAAATCCGCCCTTGGCTTCTTTGTTGGATGGCTTGTTTGCGGGCCTTGGGTACACCATTGTCCTTTTGATGATTTCCTTGATCCGTGAAGTTTTGGGCTTTGGCACCATCTTTGGCGTGGCGCTTCCCTTCACCTTCACGACTTGGACGCTCATGGTCATGCCGCCGGCAGCTTTCTTCATCATCGGAACCTTTGTTTGGGCCGTGAACAACTATCAGGCCCGCCGGGAAGAAAAGCAAGGCATCGTTCGTTCCGGCGATCTGACGATTCAAAAGAAAGAAGGAGGGGCTCAGTAATGGCTCAGCAGGCACCCAACATCAGTCCCATTGTGATCTTTTTCGCCTCCATCTTCACCTCCAACATGATTTTGTCCAACTTCTTGGGCATGTGCTCCTACCTTTCGGTCTCCAGTGAATTCAAGACCGCCAATGGCCTAGGAAAAGCCGTGGTGGTGGTTTTGGTCATTACAAACACTGTGAACTGGTTTTTGAACAAATACCTGATTCAACCGAGAAATCTTGAATTCCTTTCCTTCATCATCTACATCATGGTGATTGCCGCCATTGTTCAGATTTTGGAGATGGCGCTGGATCGATACCTGCCGGATCTTCACGCAAAGCTTGGCATTTTCTTGCCCCTCATCACCGTGAACTGCGCCGTATTGGGCGCCACGCTCTTTCAGGACATTAGAAACTACAACCTGCCCCAGACCATTTTATTCAATCTGGGCTCCGGCCTTGGATGGTGGATGGCCATAAGCATGCTGGCGGCCATTAAGGAAAAAATAGCCAAAAACAAGATGCCCCGGGGACTTCAAGGGGTCGGCATTTCCTTTATCATTACCGGAATTATGGCCTTGGCGTTCATCGGCTTTTCCGGCATTTTCACCATTCAATAAGGAGGATCCGACATGTTAGGGGAAATCTTAAACGCGACCATCAGCATCACGCTCATCGCTGCCGTATTGGCCATCATCATTTCCATTTCTGAGCGCTACTTGAACAATTATGGGGAATGCAAGCTCACCATCAACGATGGGGCGAAGGAAATGGTGGTGGAAGGCGGATCCAGTTTGTTAACCACCCTTGCCGGCCAAAAGCTGTTCATCCCTTCGGCTTGTGGCGGAAAGGCGACCTGCGGTCTTTGCAAAGTCCAAGTCTTTGAAGGGGCTGGACCGATCCTGCCCACGGAGGAACCATACCTGACGGCCAAAGAGCGCGAGAATCATTATCGACTCGCCTGTCAAATCAAAGTCAAATCCAACATGCGCCTGGGTATTCCAGAGGAACTTTTCAACATCAAGGAGTTCATCACTACCGTGGAGCGCTTGGACGATCTGACTTACGACATCAAGGGCGTTCGCCTGGCCCTGCCAGAAGGAGAAACCATTTCTTTTAAAGCCGGACAATTCATGCAGTTTTACAGCAAGCCCTACGACAAGGTCACGGAAGAAGTGTTCCGCGCCTATTCCATCTCATCGCCCCCCTCGGACAACGGGCACGTGGAATTTTGCATCCGCCAAGTTCCAGATGGCTTATGCACCACTTGGGTTCATAAGCACCTCAAAGTTGGCGATCAAGTGCGGCTGTCGGGTCCCTACGGGGATTTCTACTATCGCGGCAACTGCGACACCATGATTATGGTGGCCGGAGGATCAGGCCTTGCACCGATGCGCTCCCTCACCTATGACAACCTCAATAAAAACGTCGACGTGAAGATGATCTTCTACTTCGGCGCTCGGACCGAGGAGGACTTATACTACATCGATGAAATGAGGGCGATTGAAAAAGAGCACGACAACTTTACCTTCATTCCCACCCTTTCGCATCCTAAAGGGGAGTGGAAGGGCCATGTGGGAAGAATCACCGACCTTTTGGAATCTGCCTTAGAAGACGGTACGGCGGGAGCCGGCAAGGAAGCGTATCTTTGCGGATCTCCGGGATTTTTGAAAGCCGTCAACGAACTGCTGAAACGAAAGGGCTTTGATAAAGAAACGCAAATCTTCTACGACGAATTTTAGGAGGGCCAATAGATGAAAGTTCGACCAGAAATGAAATCCATCGAAGAGGACATGCAGCCCGGGCGTCTGTCCCTCGAAGGCTATTTGGGAGAGGATTCCCGTTCCTTAGAGACCATCATTCGTGAAGATGAGGAAGTCTTGAAAGAGCTCGGCACCACAGCTAAGGAAATGGGCCGGGTCATGCGCCGCATCACCTTGGCGGGCATGGAGGCTGAGGGAGAGCCCATTCCTTTTGATGGATATGAAGTGGAGGTATCGGAGTATCGCGGCTGGATCGGCTGTCCCTTCAAAGACAATCGCAAGGCCGGCAAGCGCATCACCAACGTGACAAGTCTTGAGACGGGCGAGCATTTTTGCTGGACCGACATCGGCATTCATTTGGTCCGTGATCACGGTTTTTTCCAGGGGAAGGGATCGTCCTTCCGCTTGGATCCTGCTGCTTTGGCGAAGTTTTTGAGAATGAGCGAACGGACCCTTGCGCCCCTTACGGAAGATGAATAACCCCTGGGGGATCGAAGGCTATGGACAATAAAAACCGACCCATTCATTCCATCTTGCAGCTTTTGAAGGAGCGGTGGCTGACCGTGGTTTTACTGGTCATCCTCCTCGTCCTTTTGGTCCTGAGCCGACGCGTTCAAACCCAAGGGCCCAAGCGAGCGTTGGCGATGATTCTCCTGCTACTTCCCATCAAGCGACGCGCTTCTTTGCAAGTGCTGCGTGGGGAGACCCCTTCATCGCTTTAAACGAGAACTACAAGCCTTCGCGGCGCCCTATGAATGAGGACGTAGCGAATCATAAAACCCCCCGATTGGATCCCGTGCAGTCAGCACATCGTCCAATCGGGGGGTTTGTTTGCGCCCTTTATTCGTGCCAAGGCACGGCCAGGGGATTATTTTTCGTTGGTGTATCCTTGCTTTTTCAGGGTCGGAAGCACTTCGGGGAAGTAGACCTTGGAATACACGGCGCCTACGGTTTCGCTCCAAGTCCGGACGTCTTGACCCTTCGTACGCTCGTCCATGTAGGAGCGCACGGTTTCATCATAAGCGGCCCGTTCTTCTTGGGAAGCGACCCGGTAGGTTTCCCGATGAATCATCATCTCTTCGGGAAAGCGGGGTTTCAAGGCCGGATCTTCGGCGGGGACGCCAAGGCACATCCCGACGATGGGGTAGACGTATTCGGGAAGGTCCAACAAATCAATGATGGCTTGGGGATCTCTCCGAACGCTGCCGATGGGGACGATGCCGTAGCCTTTAGATTCGGCCACCGTCATAGCGTTGCTAAAGGCGATGCCGCAGTCCACTGCCCCCACGAGAGTTGCTTCAATGCTTTGGATGTTTTCAAAGGGAAGGTTTTGCTCCTTCAATGCCGCAGCCACCCGTTGATAATCGGAAACGAAAACCAAGAAAACAGGGGCTTTGGCAATCCAGGGCTGGTTGCCGCAAAGAGCGGCCAAGGTTTCCTTTTTCTTGGGATCTTTCACCACAATGATGCTAAACTGCTGACCGTTGATGGAAGAGGGGGCATGAATGGCCGCCTCCAAGATTTCATTCAAATCATGTTCGGCGATGGGTTGGTCTTTGTAGGCACGGATGCTGCGGTGCGCGGTCATGATTTCATATGGGGTTTGGTTCATAGTAGATCTCCTTTGCCATTACTTCATGGCGATGATGATTTTATCGAGGATCCTCGTGAGCGCGCTGGCTTCGTCGGGATCCAGGCTCACTTGATCGTAGATTTCCTTGGGGATGGGGGTTATTTTGGCACGTAGAAGGGCTCCGGCCTCCGTTAGGGACACAATGAGTCTGCGTTTATCCTTCTCGCCGCGTTCCTTGGTCAATAAGCCCTTTTCCACCAGACGGTTGAGGAGCGGGGTCAGGGTGCGTGAATCCAGCATCAAGCGTTTGCCCAGCTCCTTCATATCCATTTTTTGTTGCTCCCACAAGACCAGCATGACTAGGTACTGGGTATAGGTTAGATCTTCCTTGGCTAAGCGGGTGTTGTAGGCAAAGACAATTTTACGGACGGCCAGATACATGCGAAAGCAGATTTGCTGCTCAAGGGTAATGCTTTGTGTTGAATTCATGGACGCCTCCTTTGGATGGGGGCTGGGCCTTTTAAAACACTTTGCCGCTCCAGGGTTCGCTGACGAAGAGCCAAGAAGAGTGGAAAGGAAAAGGCCAAGGCGATCAAGACAGCGGCAATGAGGTACAGCACGGCGCCCTTCATGTGAAGTCTTCGACATTCACAGATGACGAAAACCGCGAACATGAGGGTGACGACCAGTAGGTCCACGGTGAAGGAAGAGCTTGCCGGATTGGCGAACAAATCGGAGAAGAGAGAGGCGGAGAAAAAGGAGTGCCCCTGCTTTATGTAGCGAAGGTTGTAACTCCAAGTGCCGATGGCACCGGCGATTGCCAAAAGGCCGTACAAGACCGTCGCAAGGGAAAGGGATTGCTTTTGAGGGGATTGCTGCATGGGAAAGGTCACTCCTTTTTCGCTACGGGCTCCTGAATAAGGTTCAGAAGCATCCAAGGGCACAAGCAATTCAATCACGCGAGATTGATCTTGCAAGACTGATTATGACCCAAGGCGGATGCTTTGTCAATCCATCGGGATGAGAACATTTTGTTACGGAGGGGGCGTGTCTTGGGGCATAAGCAAAACCCCTCTTGCGGCTGAGGCAAGAGGGGAGGCATCTAGGGGCTAGGGATTTTTGTCTGATCGTTTTTTGTGATGTTTTGCTGCACGCCGTGCCCGCCTAGCGCTCTCTTTGACGCTTTGGAAGCGTCCTTTTAACTTGTCGACCACTTCAGGGTGCCTCAGGGAGCGGAAATGGGTTCCCGGGCTCAAGAGGATGCGTTCCTTCAAGTTGAGGTTTGAGACTGCGCTTTGCAAGCTCTGCCCCTCCGAGAGGTCCTTGCGTACCTTGGACAAGTCCTCCTCGAGCGCGCTCTTCCGTTCTTCAAGGCTGGTGAGCCCGTCGTAGAGCCGCTGATTGAGGGAGGATTCCAAAGCCGCCAGCTTTTTATTGAAGAAGCGCAGCTGAGCCACCGTCGTCACGGTATCGATGGACAGCAAAGTGACGATGCCGCCGATGAGCATGTAATAAACCGCAGGATTGAGGGAGGTAGTCCACTCAATCACGGCGGGATGGACCCAGCGGATGACCCCCAAAGACATAACCCCAAAGCCGAAAAAGCCCAATAAGAACACCCGGCCGTTGAGGTTCATGAATTGCCCCGTATAATCCCACCAACGGGCATGGAAGAGTTTTTCCAAAAGCCACGAAGTAAAATATTCGATGCTGCAGGCGCAAAAGGCGCTGGCAAGAAATAAGAGCAACGGATTGGTCAGGGAATGGAACAGGGCATAATTGACGACGGCGCCGACGCCGTAGATGGGGCAATAGGGTCCCGTGAGAAACCCTCGGTTGACGATTTTTTTCTCTTCGATGGAGACGAGGATCGTCTCATAGATCCAGCCAATGACGCTGTAGAGAAAAAACCAAAGGAGGTAATCGGTGATGGGGTTCAAAAAAATCAGCTCCTTCCTGCATTGCGGACCAAGCTAGCCCAAAGGCGGAATAAGTCCTACTTTCTTATACACCTTACGCAGGGTTTTTTGGGCCATAAAATGCGCCTTTTGTGCCCCTTTGGCCAAAATTTCTTCCAATTCCCCACGCTCTTTGGTCAACAAAGTGTTGACTCGTTGCTGAACTGGGGCCAATTCGTCGATGATTGTCTGAGCGCAGGCCTCTTTAAAGGCCTTATAGCCGCAGTGTTGATACTCCTTGGCCAGCTCTTCGGGCGCCCGATTGCTAATGGCGGCCATGATGTCCAAAAGGTTCATGATGCCCGGCTGCTCTGGGCTGTAGGCGACAACGCCTAAGGAGTCGGTCACCGAGCGGCTGATTTTTCGTTTGATGTCCTCAGGAGGATCCATGATGCGGATAAACGAATTGGGGTTGTCGCTGGATTTGCTCATTTTCTTCATGGGATCGCTCAAATCCATGATTTTGGCTCCGGCCTTAGGCAGTAGGGCCTTGGGGATGGTAAAGGTAGGGGAGTAGGCATTGTTAAAGCGCAGCGCTAAATCCCGCGTCAGCTCCACGTGCTGCACTTGGTCTTGCCCTACAGGAACAAACTCGGTCTGGTATAAGAGGATGTCGGCGGCCATGAGGATGGGGTAGGTGAAGAGCCCAGCTTCAATGGCTTCTCCTTCTTTATTCTGGCTCTTGGTTTTGTATTGGGTCATCCGAGAGAGCTCCCCCATATACGAATTACACGTTAAAATCCAAGAAAGCTGTGTGTGCTCTGGAACATGGGATTGCAAAAAGATGGCGGACTCTTTGGGGTTGATGCCGGAGGCAAGATAGATTGCCGCCACCTCAAGGCTTCTTTTGCGCAGCTCTGCGGGGTTTTGCCGCAGCGTGATGGCGTGAAGATCCACGACGCAAAATAAATTCTCAAACGCCTCTTGATGCTGGACCCAATTTTTGATGGCGCCTAAGTAGTTGCCCAAGGTTAAGTTGCCCGTGGGCTGAATTCCTGAAAAAACAATGCTTTTCTTGATTGGTTGATCCGTCATGGGGATCCCTCCTTACTGGATGTTGGGTGGCGCGATCCACGCCCCCTCCGGAACGTAGCGACAAAAAAGCCCCGTGTGCAATCTTGCACACAGGGCGTAAATACGCGGTACCACCTGTCTTCAAAGGCTGAAGCCTTCCTCGTTGGATTCCTTTAAATCCCGGCGAAGGGTAACGGCCCGCCACGGCCGCTGAATCATAATGGCCCTAGGAGCGTTCCGATTCAGAACATGGAAGAATCCATTGGGATCGGGCCGGCTGCTTTCTTTTCAGCACCGAAAACTCTCTTAAAGCCGGGGAACCGTTCTTACTTACTTTCTTCTCATTGCGTCGATATCCTCAGTATAGCGAGGTTTTTTTGCGCTGACAAGGGTTCGGCTTGCGCTTTGGGAGAAGCATCTTGGGGCAAAAAATAAAAAAAAGCAGGAGCCCAGGCTCCCACTTCCTCCTTAGAAGGAACGGTTGTTTTTTTGCTGTTTGCGAGCTCTTCTGCAGTCGGGGCAGCGAACGGGATCGTTCTCGAAGCCTTTTTCTTTGTAGAATTCTTGCTCGCCAGTGGTAAACGTAAATTCTTGTCCGCAGTCTTTGCAGGTAAGGGTCTTATCTTCCATGGTATCCTCCTGTGGCAACAGATCAATAAAACCTTCGGATCACCACAAGGGGGAATAGGACCGTTTTTAATCTGTAGAATAGAACCCAAATGGGCTCAAATAGATTGTAACATAAGCGCTTCAGAAAAGAAACGGGTAAGTTATAGGTTTGTCAATAAACAATTCATACTTTATTAATGATTGGGGACAAGCGCTGAAAATCTTTTACGAAAAAGGCGCTAAACGTTTGTAATGTGCCCTTGCGTTGCTTATAATAAAGGAAACCACCAATACCAATAAATGAAAAGGGCGTGATTCTCATGATAAAGGTATTTATGAGCAAGAGAGGTTCAGGAAAAAGTAAGCATATGATCTCTCATGCCAATGGATCGTTGGCGGAAACCAAGGGGAGCATTGTCTTCATTGACGACGACAGCCGACCCATTCTGGAACTGGATCGAGAGATTCGGTTCATCAACACGGAACATTTTGAAATTCGGGATCTCAATTCCCTCTATGGCTTCATCTGCGGTTTGATGTCCCAAGACTATGATTTGGATGTCGTTTATGTAGATGGCATGATGAGTAAAATGAACTTTAAGAAAGAGGATGCGGAAGAGGAGTTCCAAAAGCTCTGTAAAGTCTCCGATGATGCCCAGATTACCATCTATTTTGCATTAAATGACACGCCGGAGGTTCCAGATTATCTAAGAGAGTACAAAGTAGCAATCGAATAGAACGGGAGAGGCCGTTGGCCCCAGCTTCTTGAGGAACGGTTGAAGCTTCCCGATGAAACGCAATAGATTCTATTGAAAAGGGACGGGAAAAACCTGTCCCTTTTCAATGGGAGAGTCTAAGACAGACTCTGCGGTGGGGTTATGAATGGGGCGCCGTCTCCAAAAATAGTTTTTTTGAAAAATCGGCATCCCGAAGAGAGCCAAGAGCCATACGGGTTGATGGATTGGGCCTCTTTTTTCCAGACGGTGCGTGGGAATCGTGACGTCAACATTATGAATGCTATCGTTACCGAACAAGATCCTTTGAAAAAGGATCCTTGGTTTGAATAGTATTGATCAAGAATAAGAGGGAAGGATCTCCAAAAGGGCCCTTTGGGGGTCCCCTCCATACCGTTGCGGCGTTCATCGCCACATCTTAGGAGTAGGGTGGGGGCTGATGGCTCCCAGGCCATCAAAGAAGCAAGTACAAAAAGAGGTACGTCCCCAGGACATCGCGTTCAAATCCCTTAAAAAAAAACGGCATCGCTTCGGCTCGGCCGTTTTTTTATGGGCCAAATCTGCCGACGAATCTTAAAACAGTTCCAGGGAACGAAATCTAAAGCAGTCGGGGTTTGCATAAACTGGTGAAGGTTCGTCCAGAGAGGATGCTTCATTGGAAGAAGGGGGGAGAAACGATTCCTTGGACCACTGGGGGAGGATCTGGGCAAGGGTTGCGAGCGACTTCTTCAAAGAGATTGGTGTCTTTTTTTAGTAAAACAAGTAAACTATCAGAAAAGCGGGATCGTCGTTGAAAATGTATTCGTTCTTTATGGTTTTTCAATGCAGTACTGATGGATCTATGAATTCCATAAAGTTTGGCCGGTAGAAACGGGAAGATTTGATATAATAAAGATGGTGCCACGTTGGGTTTACTCCCAATAATAAACGAAACTTTGCACCAAGGAGGTATTATCTTGAAACGTTTCCTTCAAAAACTCGGCAAATCCTTCATGTTGCCGGTCGCCATCCTCCCGGTGGTCTCTATCCTGTTCGGCATTGGGTATTCCATTGACTTTAAAGGATGGGGCGCCAACAATCTAGTGGCTGCCTTCTTAATTCGAGCAGGACTTGCCATTATCGACAACATTCCGTTGCTCTTTGCCGTGGGAATTCCTGTGGGTCTTTCCAAGGAGCGCGATGGAGCGGCCGCTTTGTCTGGATTGGCCGGATTCTTAGTTGTGCGCAACCTTTTAAACGCCGACGCCATTGCTCTTTATCAGAAAATTAATGTTAAAGACGTGCCCCTAGCCTTTACTAAAATCGACAACGTCTTTATCGGAATCCTCGTCGGAATCATGGTGGCCTATCTTTACAATCGGTTCTCTCGCACGGAACTGCCTGCGGCGTTGTCCTTCTTCTCTGGACGCCGCTTGGTTCCCATCATGACGGTGTTTTGTTCCATCCTCTTAGCTGTTGTTCTCTACTTTGTCTGGCCCTTGGTCTTTGGAGCCCTTATCGCTTTGGGGGAAAACATCGTCAAGGCCGGCGCTGCGGGCGCTGGAATTTACGGGTTCTTCAACCGTCTGCTCATTCCTACAGGACTTCACCACGCCCTCAATGCCGTCTTCTGGTTTGATACCATCGGCATCGGCGATCTCAATAAGTTCTGGGCCAACGAAGGCGTCAGAGGCATCACGGGCATGTATATGGGCGGATTCTTCCCCATCATGATGTTTGGACTGCCCGGAGCGGCTTTGGCCATGTACCACACGGCGAAGAAAGACCGCAAGCAAGTTGTGGGCTCCATGCTCTTAGGGGGCGCCATCGCAGCCTTTGTCACAGGCCTGACCGAGCCTTTGGAGTTCCTTTTCATGTTCCTTTCTCCGCTGCTTTATCTCGTCCATGCCGTGCTGACCGGAATTTCCCTGGCCATCGCTGCAGCCTTCCATTGGACGGCCGGATTCACCTTCTCAGCCGGGCTCATTGACTTGATCTTCTCCTCTCGTGTGCCCATTGCCAATCAACCGTTTATGTTGGTGATCATGGGTCTGATCTTCTTTGCCCTCTACTATTTCGTCTTCAAGTTTTTCATCCTGAAGTTTAATCTGAAGACTCCGGGCCGGGAAGATGAATATGTGGAATACCGCGACATCGCCGGGGACGATCATGCCCCTACAGCGCCCAGCAATGAAGGCGCAGCGCTCACGGCTTATGATAAGATGGCGCAAAACATCTATCAGGGCCTCGGCGGCAAAGAGAACATCGTGTCCTTTGATTACTGCGCCACGAGAATCCGGACGGAAGTCAAGGACACCGCACGCATTGATCAAAAGAAAATCAAGGAAGCCGGCGCGGTGAACATCCTCATCAACGGAAAGGAAAATGCCCAAGTCATCATCGGGCCTAAGGTTCAGTTTGTTGTGGATGCCATGCATAAAATCCATGGAGCCTAAGCTCCAGAACTAACGATCCAACCACTGAGTCCTTGAAATCAGTGGATCCATGTGGGAGCCTCCTCGTGCGAGGAAGCTCCCTTTTTTTTCGTTTTTTGCTTTTTTTTAAAACCAGTACCTTGTAAAACGGCTTGGGATCGTGTATAACATACCTACAGGGGATGTTAACTCAGCTGGGAGAGTGTTGCCATCACAAGGCAGAAGTCGTAGGTTCGAGTCCTATACGTCCCACCATTTCCTGAGAAGTCGGCCCAGCGCCGGCTTTTCCTATTTTTTGGCACCCGAGGTCGCGGGAGGCTCACCGTTTGTAGGCGTTCCTGTTGATGCGTTTAAAAGCCTCTTTAGACGCTACGTACAAGAACCATTACTGGTCGAAAAAGAGCCTTGAGCCCATTTTGTTGGGAGCGTGCCATGAGAACCCCCAAAATTGACCTCGCTGCGTGGATCCTTTTTACCAGCGCTTGTACCACGGCCCCCAAAAACACGACATCAGCCACCAATTCTTCAATCACTCCCTCGAACCCTCGCACAAAGTCACGGAAAACCCCGTAAAAAAGGAGGTATTTCAGGGGATTGTCGGGGATCCTATGGTTACGATCTCCAAGCATCAAATCTTGAACGCCTCACTGACTGTTCGAATGCTTTCATCCACCCCCTTGCCCAAGGATGGGAAAGCGCAAATGAAATTGCCTTAAAGCAGTCTTTGGGCGGTACGCCTGGACGGATCCTTCAAGAGTTTTTGTTGGAAGCCTCGCAAATTATGGGGGCTGGCATAGTGCTGTCGCTTTTGTTGGTGCCCCATGCGATGCTGGGGGATCGCCGATCCCTATTTTGGCAAAAGGGAAGTTGTTCACGCCCTTTTTAAAATCCACCAGCAGGATCCTACTGGCGATCCTGTGTTTTTCTCTTTTGTTAGTTTGGGCCATTTCCTTTTCGAGCAAAGCGTTGCAGACCAACATCGTTTCGACACTTCAAGGAGCAGGGGAGGAAATCAACGAGAAAAGGATCCGTATCTTGTTGGGCGGATTAAAAATCTGAAGGGTTCACAAAAAAGAATCCTTCAGATTTTTTGGGGCAGGCGCTTTTTATTTTGGGGAAGTCTTCGGCAAAAAAAAAACGAGGAAAGGGCCCCTAAGGCGTGCAACTGGGCTTTTGAGGAAAAGCAATCTCCCGGGCTCTATGCTACAATAAGTTGAAATGGGGTGAAGGGAAGAATGCTCCCTTCGGGCGGCGCCTTGGCGTGAGGCCACCCCTTGGGCAAGGAGGAATCATGCGATGACTATTTTTGAAGAACTGACGCGCAGAGGCTACATCAAGCAATTGACGCATCCAGAGGACATTAAGCGGATGATCGACCAAGAGAAGGTCACTTTCTATATCGGCTTTGACCCAACGGCAGACTCCCTGCACGTGGGGCATTTCATCACGTTGATGTTCATGGCGCACATGCAGCGGGCGGGGCATCGTCCCATTGCCTTGCTGGGGGCTGGAACCGCCTTGATTGGTGACCCTTCGGGCAAGACCGATATGCGAACCATGATGATGAAGGAAACCGTGGCGGAAAACGGACGCTGTATAAAAAAACAGATGGAGCGCCTGGTGGATTTTTCCCAAGGTCGAGCCATTATTGCGAATAATGCCGATTGGCTGATGCAGTTAAATTATCTGGATTTTTTGCGGGAAGTTGGGGTTCATTTTTCCGTAAACAACATGCTTCGGGCCGAATCCATTCGGCTTCGGTTGGAAAAAGGACTCTCGTTCTTGGAATTTAACTATATGTTGATGCAAAGCTACGACTTTTGGGTACTTTACAAAAAATACGGCTGCACCATGCAGTTGGGCGGAGACGATCAATGGTCCAACATGCTGGGCGGTATGGATTTGATCCGGAGAAAGGAAGGCGAGAGCGCCTACGCCATGACCTGTGCGCTGCTTACCAATTCTGAAGGAGAAAAAATGGGCAAGACCGTGTCGGGGGCGCTTTGGCTGGATTCTGAAAAGACCCCGGTGCATGAGTTCTACCAATACTGGCGTAATGTGGATGACAAGGACGTCATCAAATGCCTGAAGCTGATGACCTTCTATCCCATAGAAGAAATCGAGCGCATGGAGCAGACGCTTTCAGGGCAAGACCTCAATGAAGCAAAGAAGATTTTGGCGTATGAAGTCACAAAGCTCATTCATGGAGAACAAGCGGCAACCGAGGTTCAAGAGGCCGCCCGGGCGCTCTTTGAAGGAGGCGGGGATCTTTCGGCCGTGCCGACGATCGCGCTGAGCGCCGCGGATTTGGACGGCCCCTTAGTGGATCTTTTGATCAAAGGGGGCGTCTTCCCCAGTAAGTCCGAAGGGCGGCGCACCGTCACCCAAGGGGGCTTGACCCTCAATGATGAGCGCGTAATGGACCCTCAGCGGTTGATTGCCAGAGGGGATTTTCACGAAGGAAGTGCCATGGTGAGAAAGGGCAAAAAGAAGTTCTACCGCCTCGTGCTGGATAAGGAGTAGCCAGTGGCCCTATATGCATTGAGTGATCTGCACTTGTCCTTTACCGACGACAAGCCCATGGGGATTTTTGGGCCCATTTGGGAGAATCACGATCAAAAGATCCACGAGCATTGGATGGCTAAAATCAAGGATACGGACACGGTGCTTTTGGGCGGAGATCTCTCCTGGTCCATGACCCAGGAAGAAGCCTATCGCGAACTGGACTACATCGCGAGTCTGCCGGGACGAAAGATTGCCATCAAAGGCAATCACGATTATTGGTGGACCTCCATTACCACCTTGAATCGTCGCTACGACAACTTTGATTTCATCCAGAATAATTTCTTTCTTTGGGAGCGCACGGCCATCTGCGGCACGAGGGGCTGGGTGAGTGAGGGCTCCGACAAATTCACCAAAGAGGATGAAAAAATATACCGGCGGGAAGGACTTCGGCTGGAAAATAGCCTGAAGGCTGCCCGCGGGGCAGGGTATCAGGACATCATCGCCATGATCCATTACCCGCCCACGAATGAGCGGGGAGAAGATTCGGTTTTTACGACACTCTTGGAAGCCTATGGGGTTCGAAAAGTGATCTACGGACACCTGCACGGCAACGCATTAAAGAACGTATTTCAGGGGATGCGCAATGGGGTGGAATACCTTATGACCTCGGGTGATTTTCTGCACTTTGATCCCCTATTGATTGAGGAGAGCTCCTTATGATTGAAGCAGTTCAGTTGGTGTTATTTTCCAAAGAAGCAACAAAAGCCAGGGATTACCTGAAAAAAGTATTGGGGCTAAAGTTCGTGCATCCGCCCAAAGCGGCGTCGGACGAGGCGTGGACGAATTTTGATCTTGGTCCCAGCGAATGGGCCGTGCACGATGAAGTGACGGTGTATGGGGACGGAAAGACTTTTACGGCGCCTCATCCTTTTGCAATGTCTTTGCAGGTGGCGGACTTCTCCGCCGCCTATGAGCAAATCCTCGCGCGCGGGGGGCGCTTTGAAGAAGAACCTAAGGATCTGGGGTTTGGCTATGGCGCCATGCTTTGCATCCCCGGTGCGCCGTCCCTTTTGATGTTTGAACCCAAAAAGAAGTAAAGCCGGCGCCCCCAATGGGGGCTCCTTTCTTTGCTGCGGGTTCTTGTCGGGAGCTCTTTGGGGGCGGGAAAACCAAAAGATTCGTTTACTTTCGGACCAATATATCGTAATATCCAGATAAAAGGAGAAACGCTCGTGGACAATCAGTACGAGAAATATGAACAAACGGCACAGCTATTAAAACACATCGCTCACCCGGTGCGCATCTGCATCATCCTGGGGCTCCATCGATGCGGCGGATGCAACGTCACCAAAATGCAGTGCGGATTGGAATTGCCCCAATCCACTGTTTCGACACATCTAGCCGTGCTTCGGGAACTCGGAGTGGTGGAGGCTACTCGACAAGGAACGGAGCTTACCTATCGCTTGGCGGACCTGCGGCTGGTGGAGGTGCTGCGCCTATTGGGCGAAACCATCTAAGAGGAGAATTATTATGGGAAAGAAGATCGTGATTGTGGGCGGCGTAGCCGCTGGAGCAACGGCAGCCGCAAGACTTCGTCGTTTGGATGAGGAAGCATCGATTGTGATTTTGGAAAAGGGACCCTACGTCAGTTTTGCCAACTGCGGTCTACCATACTACATAGGGGGCATCATCCAAGAGCGAGATGCGCTTTTGGTGACCACGGCCGAAAAGCTATGGACGCGCTTTCGCATTGAGGTTGCGGAAGAGTCTGAAGTGGTGCGGGTGGATCCCGAACATCAATTGGTCGAGGTGCGCCGGGGCCAGGAACTCGTGACCTATGCCTATGATGAATTGATCTTGGCGCCCGGGGCCAAGCCCATGACGCCCCCCATCCCGGGCATTGAGTTGCCGAAGGTCCGGGTGCTGCGCAGCGTTCCCGACACCGATGCCATCAAAGCCATGGTGGATGATGGCATTCAAAGCGCCACAGTCATTGGCGGGGGCTTTATTGGTTTGGAGGTCTGCGAAAATCTCATGCACCGCGGCGTCACGGTCACTTTGGTGGAGGCGGCACCCCACATTCTGGCGCCCTTGGATACTGAGATGGCCCTCATCTGCGAAAATGAACTGCGCGCCCATGGGGTCCGATTGATTTTAAACGACGGCGTCACGTCCTTTGAGGAAGAGGGCCCCCACATCACGACCACGACGAAAAGCGGGGAAAAAATAACAGCGGACCTCGTCGTGGCGGCCATTGGGGTCGCTCCGGACACGGCATTTTTGATGGATTCTGGGATAGCGCTCAACGAAAAAGGCTACATCCTTGTGGATCCATATATGGCGACAAATCAACCCCATATCTGGGCGGCCGGGGATGCGGTATCCACCTTCGATGCGGTGGGTGGGGGGCGCGCGCAAATTGCGTTAGCCGGTCCGGCCAATCGGCAGGGGCGTCTGTTGGCGGACAACATTTATGGAGCTCAAAAGGCTTATTGTGGTGCCTTGGGCACCTCCATCCTCAAGCTCTTTGATTTGACGGCGGCCTCTGCCGGCCACAATGCAAGAAGACTGCAAAAAGATGGCATCGCCTATCGGGAAGCCTTTGTGCATCCCCACAACCATGCCGGCTATTACCCGGGAGCGCAGCAGATGTGCGCCAAAATTCTTTTCGCCCCAGACGGAACGCTTTTGGGGGCCCAGGTCGTGGGTCAAAAAGGGACGGACAAGCTCATCGATGTGCTGGCCACTGCCCTGCATTTCGGCGGTACCGTCGAGGATCTAGAGGAACTGGATTTAGCCTACGCGCCCCCTTATCTTTCGGCCAAATCGCCGGCCAACCTTTTGGGCTACGTCGCGGCCAATCAGCAGGAGGAATTGGTTCAGACCATGACGATTGAAGAATGGCAGCATTGTGAGACGCCCCAAAACGATCTTCTTTTGGACGTGCGCAATCCCGAGGAAGTTGCCCAGGGGGCATTGCCGGGCGCGTTGAATATTCCATTGGATTCTTTGAGGGATCGGCTGGGCGAGCTGCCCAAGGATCGGCGCATCGTGGCGTATTGTCAAGTGGGGCTGCGCGGGTACCTGGCGTGCCGCATCCTAACTCAATACGGCTTTGACTGCGTCAATCTTCAAGGCGGGTACCGCCTCTTCCACCTGGGGGATCCCCAGCAAAGCTAAAGAAAAGGAGCAACCCTAGGGATGCGGGCGGGTGGCGAAAATCTGCTATAATGGATTGCGTGGGACAATCGCTGCGTGCTTTAAAAAAGGGGATGATACGATGGCGAATAATGACTGGGGTACGTTTTACGTCCCCTATGAGCAAGCCATTGAAGAGCTGAAGATCAAGCTTCGAGGCATCCGAAAAGAATATCGCAAACGCAAGGAATATTCGCCCATTGAGTTCATCACTGGGCGGGTGAAGGAACTCTCCAGCATGCTGGAGAAGGCCAATAAGTTCAACATTCCCCACAATCGACTGCGCTTTGAATTGGAGGATATTGCGGGCATTCGCATCATGGTTCAGTTCGTCGACGACATTTGGACCGTGGTGGACCTTATGAGAAAGCGCAAGGACATGACGGTGATGTATGAGAAAGACTACGTGACCAACGTCAAGCCCAGCGGCTATCGCTCCTACCATATGGTGGTGCAATACCCGGTCTACATGGCCGAAGAAGTGGTGGACATTTTGGTGGAAATTCAGATTCGCACCCTCGCC
This sequence comes from Clostridiaceae bacterium JG1575, assembly GCA_002838815.1. Classification (GTDB taxonomy): domain Bacteria; phylum Bacillota; class Clostridia; order Clostridiales; family Clostridiaceae; genus JG1575. The sequence continues at coordinate 37,863 of LQGW01000053.1, forward strand.
ATGAATTTTTGGGCCACTGCCGAGCACTCCCTCAACTATAAATATAAACAGCAAATTCCTCCGGCGATTCGCCAAAAGCTTAAAGAATCGGCCGAATCCGCGCATCAGCTGGATGAAGTCATGATGGACATTAAAGATGAAATCAAAGACGCTCAGTTGCTCTTTGAAGTGAAATCCGATCTTGTGAGCAACATCATGGGCCAAATTCTCCTGCTCTCCTCCATGGATCGAGGGCGGGAAGCTTCGAATTATCAGCAGCAGCTCAACCGCCTGGCCGAAAATGCGAACGTCCAGCAGCTCCAAGCACTTTTGGAAGAAGTGAGACGGGACGTCCGCCGCTTTCGAAACCTCACATAAATCGATCCCGAAGAGGCACCCCGATGATCGAGGTGCCTTTGTTGGGATTTTATTGGAAAGGACCCCTCTATGTTGGATGAAAAACAAAAAGAAGCCATCCGGAAAACTCCGTCCGCCCTGGCCGGCTCTGAGCCCTCGGAAGAGGAGATGCTTTATGCCGTTCAGTGCGCATGGAATAATTTAAAATACCTGAACAATCCGCCCCCTTCGGTGCGAACCCTCGCGTTGAAAGAAAAAGGCTGGGCGATCCAATACCTCAAAGAGCCGACCCAAGAGGAAGCCCTCTTGGCCGTGGGGCGTGATGCCGACGCCATCCAATTCCTTTCAAACCCATCGCCCGAGGTGCAGGTGGCGGCGGTGCGGACCTCCTGGCGCGCGCTTCGCTACATCAGCGATCCCTCGCCCGAAGCAAGACGCTTGGCCGTAGCGCAAAGCGAGCAAGCCATCGGCTATTTAAAGGACGTCAGTGAAGAGGATCTTCGGGTCTACTTAAAAGAAAACATCAACGTTCTAAAATACCTCCACGATTCCGTGGAGCCGGACTTTTTGAGCGAAGTGCTTCAAGAGGTCTTCTCCGGCGATCCTTCAGCGCAGTACATCGGGCAGTTTATGGATCTGGAAGTTTTGAGCATGGATCGCATCGCTTTCGTAGACCGCTACGGCAGCAAAAACGCGAAGATGCGTCTGGCTGATTACGTCTTGGGGAGGTAGGCCAATGAATTTTACACAAACCTATGAGGCCGTGGCTCTGACCGTGGCCAGCGGGGCCGTGCCCCTCATCATCGGAGAATCGGGCATCGGAAAAACCGCCCTCATCCGAAGCTTTTCCCAAGATATGGGTCTTTTTTTGGTGACGGTGGACGCCAATCTTCTCAAGGAAGGGGAGATCGGGGGCCTGCCCACGGTGACGGCAGGGAAAACCTTCTACGCCACCCATCATAAGCTTGCTCAAATTGAAGAATATTTGGAGGCGCACGAAAACGGCTGCCTGTTATTCATCGATGAAATCAACCGATGCGATCATGCGGTGCAGCAGGAGTTGATGAATCTAATCCTCAACCGAGAAATCAACGGGTACCAGCTCTCGCCGCGCGTGGTGGTGGCTGCGGCTATGAATCCGCCGCCCCGCATGGATTCTTTGGGGGAGACCCGCTATCAAGTGGTGGAAATGGATCCGGCTCAGGAAAATCGGTTTGTATGGCTGCCCATGGATTCCGATCCCAAAGAGTGGATCGTCTGGGGCATGGGGGAAGGCGCCATTCATCCACAAGTGCTGGAATTTATCGGCATGTTTCCAGAGAGTCTGCATGAAGTCTCCAAGGAAGAAGGCCGCTACGCGACGCCCCGCAGCTGGGAGCGCATCTCCCGCGCGCTTTGGACTTTGGAAGATAGCGCCTTCAAAGAAGAGGCGCTCTACCACTTTGTGCGCGGAAACGTCGGTCCGGCGCGGGCCCAGGATTTCTTAGGCTTTCGAGCGGATCAAAAAAACGCCCTGCCTTCCGCGCAAGAGGTTTTAGGGGAAGAACAAATCAGCCAGTGGACCAAAGACGCCTTGGCTCAAGCCTCTCATTCCAGACGCTGGATCTTTGTCATGAACCTCTTTCGGGCGGCGCAAGAAAAGCCAACCCCGCAAACGCTGCAACGCGTGGCTCAGGTGCTGCTGTTGATGCCCAAGGATTTGCGCCTCTCGCTGATGCGGGATCTTCGCCGCTCCTTCTATGAGGATTTGTACCCTGCGCTTTTGGCCCAGGAGCTGTTCTTGGAGGCCTTCTATGAGTCCTTTCGATAAGGAACAAGGGGGATCTTTGGGAGAGGCGCCCACCCGATTTGAAACCATGCGGCGCGCTCTTTTGGACAAAGTGGTGGCGTATACCCAAAGTGGGGTGCTGGATCCTTCCTTCCAGGGAGAATTTCAGCATTTTTTTGAAGAAATTCAGTTTAACCTCGTGCGCCACGGACAGGATTTTTATGCCGTCTTTACCCAAGAGATGAAAAAAGAAGTGGATTTTCATTTGAGTTGGCCCTTGGCTGCCGTGGCTGAAGGGGGACTTTGGCGCCTCCTCATCAACCCCATATCCTTTTTGTTTTGCAGCGAGCGGGAAGTTGCGGCGCTTTTGCGCCACGAAATATTTCACCTCATGTTGGATCATCCCGCAAGAGCCAAAGCGCTGTCGGGTCGCTTGAGCCCCCTGGCCATTTCCTTGGCCATGGATGTGGCCGTCAATCAGCACCTCACCCATTTGCCGGCTTTTTGTCCGCGGTTGGCTTTCGTCAACCGCAGTTTGGATCTGGATTTAAAGCTCAACGAGCCCTTGGAGAGCTATGCCCAAGAGATCGAAGCGGCCTTGGCGGAAAAGCCCGAGGCCAAAAGCCTTTTTGTCTTTCCCAGGGGCATTGAATTGGAAGGGGCTCATGCGCCTTGGCAACAGTACGGCAGCGATGGCGCCGAGCGGCAAAAGGATGCCCTGCATCGCCTGAGGAACCGCGCCGAACAAAAGGGGCTGCCCCAGGAGATGCAGGAGCTCGTACGCCCTGGTGGGGGGCAAATCCCCTGGCAAAAAGCCCTGCACGAGGCCCTCTACACGCAAAGTGCGGGCCTGCGCAAGACCGTGGCGCGACGCAACCGGCGTCAGCCCGATCGTCTGGATTTAAAAGGAGAACTGCGGGATCATGCGCCCAAGGTCGTTGTGGCTTTGGATGTGTCTGCCTCCATCACGAAGGAGCACCTGCAACGGAGCCTGGCCGAAATTTTTCCCCTGGCCCGGGCCCTGGGACGCGAGATGCGCTTGATTCAATGCGATGACGTCATCCGCTCGGATCGGAAGGTGAAAAGCCTCCAGAAGCTTCCCCCCTTGGAAGAGCGCCGCGGCGCCACGGCCTTTTCTCCGGTCTTTGAACGCCTGGCCCTTGAAGGAGAGGATCATTGTCTTTTAATCTACTTCACCGATGGAGCGGGCGAACAGGACCTAACGGTGGTTCCGCGCCACCATACCCTTTGGGTGATCACTGGAGAGTCCTTAAGCTTGCGGCGCCCTTATGGGCGCGTCATCGTCCTTGGAACAGGAGCCAAAGGGGACAATCATACTTATGGCCTTCAAGCGATGCGGGAACTGCTGCACGAGTGGGCCCGCTGAAAAACCCCCAGAAAACCCATATCGTTCCTGGGTTTTCTGGGGGTTTGTGGTATTGATTCAAAGAATGGGGCAAAGATTAGACGGCGCATCCTCCGGCGCAGCTGGCGCAGCCGCTGGCGGATTCATCGAGCTTCATGGGACGAAGGGACATGCCACCGCCACCATTCTCCTCGTCGCTGAGGATGATAAAGCCCTCGTACTCGTCGATGAGCTCTTTTTCCACTACAAAGGTCAAATCCTGCACTTTTTCCGTGAGGTCGGATTCGGAAGGCTCGTCCACCATCAGGCCAAAGCGAGGGCCAGAGCACCCAAAGCCAGCCAGTGCAATGCGCACGGTGGTATCCTTGATGTCGTTGGCGATCAAAAGGTCTCTGAACTCTTGATACGCGCTGTCGCTGATATTGATCATAGCCATTGAAATGTTCTCCTTAATTCATACTGGTTTTGTCAGGTATCGTATTCCATACCGTATTATATCCCCTTTTTTCCCCTTATACAAGGGAAGAACTCCAGGGGCGGGGGAGGGACCCCAAAGGAAAATAAAAAAAGAAAGAGCAGTCGGGGTACTGCTCTTTGGAGTGGGGTAATGTACTAATCGTGTAAAAGGGGGAAATAAGAAAATGTGAAGGTTCGGGGAAACCTTGTGATCTTCTGTGAATTCATAGTAACATACTCAGGATGCAAATGATAGTCTTTATCAACTAGTTTATTGTTAATAATTTATGAACAAATGCCGCGACTCGGGATGCGGGGTGTCCTTTTCCAAAAGGCGCTCAGCAAAAAGGCTCAAGATTTTTGGAAAAAAAGTCCTATTGCAATCTTTGCAGAAGGAAAAACCAGCGAACAAAAGAATTTGCAAAAAAGAGGGAAAGAGCAGTCGGGGTACTGCTCTTTCTTGGGGTAATGCACTAATCGTGTAAAAGGGGGAAATAGGAAAATGTGAAGGTTCGGGTTGTTCTTCATGTCTTCCGTGAACTGATCATACCACATCAAACACCTAAATGATAGTAGTTATCAACTAGAAAATAGTAAACAATATGTGAACGAAAAGAGGGGCGGCCAAATCATGAAGCTTGTCAACGCCGTTTCATTTTTCTACGAATTTCTCCTCCAATGGCCAAAATAATGGGAGCAAGGAAATAAAGTGTAAGAAGAACCCTAAAAGCAAGATGCTTTTGAATCCCTGGGCTCGACGGAAAAGGAGCATAAAGCATGGCAAAAATACGTTGTTTGGGGGCGGATCTTTTTGACGAAAAAGAACTCGTTTACCCGGCCTTCGCCTCAAGGAGGCAGGCTTTGATGTCGAATTTGCCGGAAAAACTAAAGATGTTGTCTATAAGAGCAAGCACGGCCTTTTGCAAAAAAAGCGGCTGGGCGTATGAATAGGTGGATGAAAAGAACTTTGCGGGTCTTTTCACTCCTGGGGGCTATGCGCCGGATCGCATTCGAACCCATGAAAAGGCTCTGGACTTGGTGGGCATTTCCGCAGGAGGGGTCAAAGGACGCACCCTCACCGCTACGCCCGTCATCCGTTGGAATCTGGAAAACGCCGGGACGTATTGGGTCGATGAAGCGCCCACGGTGGACGCTCACTTGATCAGCGCCACAAGTCCGCAGGATCTGCCCGAATACGTCAAGGCCTATCGAAACGTCTTAAAAAATCCTAGAGTTGTTGTTGGGTGCCGGTGGAAAGCCCCGGGAGCAAAGGGCCATTCGCGCCTTGAAACAATAAAAGGCCGTCCGTTCTTCACTATGAGAGAAGAACGGACGGCCTTTTTCTTAGCCAGAGCTTTGAGCAAAAAAAAGATCAGGGGGAGATGAGTCAAAGGCTGGAAGAAAAAGGCTAAGGTTGGGCAGTGTGTTTCAAAGGACGAAGGAAGAAACACCAACAAAGGGTGTTTAAAGGCCCAAGACCTTCAGGGCCAGCAAAAGAAGCAGGACCAAAAGGTAGGGCAAGACGCTATGAAGCTTACGAACCATCATGGCCTCCCAAGGATTCTTAATACCCTCATGATCCTAGTGTACGAAGGCTTGTAATCCTTGTCAAGGAGGGCTCTTAGGCGCTCATTTTTAAAATTACGGGCCCAATGGCGTTGTCTTTGGGTCAACCGAAGAGACCTTGGAGGCTGAGGCGAAAGATCCAAGAGCTTTTGCAGGGGGAGAAAAAAATTTTACCGGCTGAAAATCCAAAAATCCAGCAGTCTCTAGGAGAAAAGAGAAATCCTAGGGAATAGTGGGTATTTTTTTTCACAAGGAACTTTCAAATTTGCCTTGATTTTCACTGAAAACTTGGTATGATGGGTATGCAGTTGATAATAAGTATCAACTGGAGGTGAACATGCAGCAACGTACTCTTTATCCTTCGCACAAACGAGAACATCCATCCATCCCGCTTTTGACCAGAGATCCTTTGGATCGGCAAATTTGCCGCAGTGGTGCCCTGACTTTGGCCGGCTTGAAAACAGGCAGCTTATTTAATTGGCAGTGCGCCAAAAAAGCGCTCCTGGACGCCTGGATTGACCAGGTGAATCAAGAGCTTGCAGGACGTGGTCTTTGTTTTCGCCGTTTAGGGATGCGAGGGGATATCCACTTTCTGTACTTATACCGCCCTCGGCAATTGGGGGCAGACCTTTTGCATCCCGTGGCCGCACGGATTTTAACCCCTTTGGGGTATGCGGTGAGCGATCCTGAGGAATGCTTGACCCGATTGTTTCTCCGGCTGAACCAAAACGATGCGTATCCCCACGAGATTGGCTTATTTTTAGGCTTTGACCCCGAGGATGTGCTGGCGTATTTGCAGTGCGGGGGACGAGGCGGCCATTGCTCGGGATATTGGCAGGTCTACGGCGATGAAGAGAGCGCCCAGGCTTTGTTTCAACGGTATCGCAAGTGCCAGGAGTGTTACCGACGCCTTGCGGCCACTGGAAAACCCCTGCGGTTTTTGGCGGTGTCTGATGAGGCCAGCTGATTATGAACTCCTCCAACGAAAAATTCACCCATGAAAGAGGTATGATTATGAACATCGCAGTTGTTTATTGGAGTGGAACCGGAAACACCGAGCAAATGGCTCAAAAAGTGCTTGAAGGCGCAGCGGCAAAGGGCGCATCCGCATCTTTATTTACTTCCGATGAATTTACCGCAGAAAAAGCCGCTGGTTTTGACGGTTTCTGCCTCGGCTGCCCGTCCATGGGCGCAGAGCAGCTGGAGGATGGATCCTTCGATCCCATGTACCAGTCCATCGCTTCCGAGCTTTCTGGAAAGCCCGTGGCTTTGTTTGGCTCCTACGGTTGGGGAGACGGCGAATGGATGAGAACCTGGGCTCAAGACGCCAAAGATAAAGGAGCTCGTTTGGTCTCTGAAGGCCTGATGTGCCACGAAACCCCCGATGACGAAGTCTTGGCCCAATGCGTTGCCTTAGGAGAAGCTGTCGCCACCGCATAAGAACGACGCCCCCCCTTCGGGATCCTTTCTCGGATCCCCTCCAATGCGGGGGGCTTTTTATTATTTTTTGTTATTTTTTCGTTTGAGTTGGCCTTTTTATTCCAGCGCGCCTACTTATGGGATGAAAGGAAGTGATACGATGTCGAATTTGACTGCAAAAACTGCATCTTTGGAATTGATTTACGTAAAGGAGAAGAGCCCTGCTGGGAAGGAATCCTTGGAAAGACGACGGTTTCCCAACATCAAGGGGACGGCACTGCCTGAGGACATTCATGCGGTGGCGAAAGCGCTGGCTGCAATTTCTCTTGGACAATTCAAGGCGTTCGAACTGACCCAGGCCTCCGTTTTGGACGGCGAATAGGAGGAATCTGAATGAATCAATTGGTGCTTAAATTTAAAACCAAGGGCGGAAAATCCGCTTCCTTGCGCGTACCCAACGTGAAGGATGTTCTGACGTCTGAAGAGGTCCAGAGTCTAATGCAGCTGATCCTTGAAAAGAATATCTTCCGCGAAGCGGATCAAGAGTTCAAGGAACTAGGGGGCTGCCAAATGGTCACCACGAAGAACATTTTCTAAGAGTTTGGTCCGTTCCATGAAAAGTCGCTAAGGAAAAGCGCCGGGGGCCAGAGCACCCCCGACGCCTACCCCTGGCTCCTTTGACAAAAGCGCCCCAAAAAGATGCGGTCTTTTTGGGGCGCTTTTTTGCGTTTTTCATGAGAAGCTTTGGTGCACCGAGTTTATCCGCGCACGACGATGTTGACGATACGGCCTTTAATGACAATCACTTTGACGAGGGATTTGCCCGCCAAGTGCTTTTGAACTTTCTCATCGGCCAAGGCTTTTTCTTTGATGGAGTCTTCGGAGTCGTCCAGCCGAACCATTAAGGTGGAGCGCACCTTGCCGTTGATCTGAACGGCAATTTCTTTGACTTCATCGATGGTTTTTGCCTCATCAAAGACGGGCCAGCTGGAGCGGGCGAATTCTTCGCCCAAACCATGCACTTCGTTGAGTTCTTCCGTGAGGTGCGGGCAAAAGGGGTTCAAAAGGTGCAAGAAGTCGCGATAGTCCTTTTGGGTCAAGGCATTTTGTTGATCCATTTCGTTCAAAAGGATCATGACGCTTGAGATTGCGGTGTTGAACTTCATCTCATCAATATCCTTTGAAACCTTTTGAATGGTCTTATGAAAAAGGGTCTCAAGGCTTGGGCTGTACGAAGCGCCTTTTTGGACGCGCCCTCCCGCGCGGATCACCCGGTCGAGGAAGCGGCGCGCGCCACCCACGGCCCGATCGTTCCAAGAAACTTCCTTTTCATAATCACCCATGAACATCATATAGCAGCGCAGGGTATCGGCGCCTTCTTTTTTGATGATGCGGTCCGGGTTAATGACGTTGCCCTTGGATTTGCTCATCTTTTCGCCGTCTTCGCCCAGAACCATTCCATGAGCCACGCGCACGTTAAAGGGTTCTTTTTCAGGGATGAGCCCTTGATCATAGAGGAAGTGGTTCCAAAAGCGGGCGTACAAAAGGTGCCTCGTCGCATGCTCCATGCCTCCGTTGTACCAATCCACCTTGCCCCAGTACTTCATGGCGTCCCATCCGACGAATTCTTCTTCATTTTTTGGGTCCATATAGCGTAAGAAGTACCAAGAGGAACCGGCCCAGTTGGGCATGGTGTCGGTTTCGCGATGCGCTGGGCCGCCGCATTTGGGGCAGACGGTGTGCACGAAGGAATCAATGTTGGCCAAAGGGCTTTCGCCATCCTTTGTCGGTTCGTATTCGGCAATGTCGGGCAACCTCACCGGCAGCTCTTCGTAGGGAACGGGAACCCAGCCGCACGTTTCACAATGCACGAGGGGAATCGGCTCGCCCCAAAACCGCTGCCGAGAAAAGACCCAATCTTGCAACTTGAAATTGGTTTTTGCCTCGCCCAGGTGGCGCTCGCCGATGTAGGCGAGGATCCGTTCAATGGCTTCTTTGCGGTCCGTGAGCCCATTGATGAGGGGGGAGTGGATGCTTTCGCCTTCTCCGCTGTAGGCTTCCTTTTCGAGGTCGCCGCCAGCGATGACGGCCTTGATGGGGATCTGGTACTTTTGAGCGAACTCATAGTCTCTTTGGTCGTGGGCCGGGACGGCCATGATGGCTCCCGTACCGTAACCCATCATGACGTAATCGGAGATGAAGATGGGGATGAGCTCCTCGGAGAGGGGGTTTTTGGCGAGGAGGCCTTGGAGGCGGACTCCAGTCTTGTCCTTGGTCAACTGGGTGCGCTCAAACTCGGATTTTCGGGTGGCTTCCGTTTGATAGGCGGTGACTTCCTCCAGATTTTCGATGCGCTGTCGCATGGCATGGAGCAAGGGGTGCTCCGGGGCGATGACCATAAAGGTGGCCCCATAAATGGTGTCGGGGCGTGTGGTGAACACGCGCAACGACTGATCCGACCCTTCGATGGGAAAGTCGATTTCTGCCCCCACGGATTTGCCGATCCAGTTGATCTGCGCCGTTTTGATGCGCTCTTGGAAGTGGGTGTCCGACAATCCGTCCAAAAGCGCTTGGGCATCGCTTTGCATGCGGAGCATCCACTGGGCTTTGGATTTTTGCACCACGGGAGTGCCGCAACGCTCGCAAACACCGCCTGAAGCATCTTCATTGGAGAGCCCAGTCAAGCAAGAGGGACACCAGTTGATGTTTTTTTCAGCCTTATAGGCCATGCCTGCATCAAAAAACTTCAAAAATTGCCACTGGGTCCACTTGTAGTATTCGGGATCCGTTGTGGAAAACTCGCGGGACCAATCAAAGGAGATGCCCATGGATTGCACTTGACCTTTGAAGGTTTTGATGTTTTCGGCTACGGCGGTTTTGGGATGGATTTTGTTTTTGATGGCGTACTGCTCGGCGGGCGCCCCAAAGGCATCCCAGCCGATGGGGAAAAGGACGTTGTAGCCCATCATCCGTTTTTTTCGGGCCATGACATCCAGGGCCACGTAGGAGCGGCAGTGCCCCACATGGAGGCCGGCCCCTGAAGGGTAAGGGAACTCAATGAGGTAGTAATATTTGGGACGGTCGTCCAGGTTGGGGGCTTCAAAGGTTTTTTGCTGTTGCCAATGGGCCTGCCATTTTTGATCGATTTGTTGAATGTTGTGCATAGGACCTCCTAAGAACCGACGACCCCCTGTCGGTTGCGTAATGGATGGATTCAATGGGCCATGGAAGGGGGGCTTTCCATGGGAATCGAAAACGGGAGGAGATCGGCGCGCGCCCATAAAAAAACTTCGTCTCTTATTCTAGAGACGAAGAACTTCGCGGTACCACTCTGCTTCGCAAAAAAGAGCCTTTTACGGCTGTTTTTTTGCGCACTTTCTTCCCTTCACGCGGGGGACGGATTCCCATTGCCTGGAATCATCTCCGTCGGCGAGTTCACATCAAGCGGCCTCTGATTTGACTTTCAGCATCTTCTTTCAAATCTCTCTGTTGAACATGGAGGCCTCGCTCATTGCTACTACTCCGATTTCTTCGATGTTTCATTGGATTCATTTGACTGACATTTTACAGAACAATTCGCGCCTCGTCAATGGGGAGCGCCCAAGGATCCCTTCAACCCCTTTCTAGGCAAACCCCGTCCGCTCCATAAAAATAAACCCATCCTTTCGGTGCGTCTCCAAAAACCCCTCGGACTGATAAAACGCTACAGCATTCTGGGTGTCGGTTTTTAAGTAAAGCGTGGCCGTGGGCGAGGGGAGGTGGTTTGTCAGCGCGCGCAGTAGGGCCCTACCGACACCGCGCCTGCGGCTCTTGGGGTGCACGTAGAAGCGGCGTAGGATCGCCCGTCCCTCCTTGCATCGAAGCGCCGCGCAGCCTAAAACAGTCCCGGCTTCATCGTGAGCCACGAGCAGCGCTTCGCCCTTCCCATCGTAGCGGCAATGGCCCTGCGTATAATCCGCCAGGAGCTTTTTTAGCATGCCAAAACCCTCCGCATGGGCGGCCGCCGCCAAGGGCGAGAGATCGCATGGGACAAAGGGATAGGGTTCAATAACCCAAGCAAGGCTCTTTTCTTTACAGGCGGTCATGGCGGGCGACCTCCTGGCTGTGGCGAGCTAAAATTTCCGTCATCGTGAGGGAGGTGGTGTCCTCCTCTTGAAAGTCAAGGAACTCAAGAATCCGATGCAGGGTCTGGGGATTGGTCGTTTCAATTTCCAAAAGAGGAAAGGGATACTCTTTTTGGGCCACATCATCGATTTCAATTAACGCATCCTCGAAGCGGTAACTGATGCGGTCTTTGATGAGGGTCTTGCGCACCTTAAGTCCCAGGCTTACAAAAAGACCGTGTCCTGCCTTGGCATCCTCAATGCGGGTTTCATTTTCCTCCATGATCTTATACTTTTCCTGGCTGATCATGGTTTTAACCGTCATGAAGGTTTTGGCTTCGCCACTGTCGCGGTCGACCACCTCACGGATTCTCGCATAGCCTTTTTTCGCTAAAAGCCGAAGATCGGGGAAATCATAAATGGTGTTCACCTGATGCTCGTTTTTTACCCGGGGCCAGGCTAGGGAAGCCAGGCGAGCGAGGATGGCCGCTTTGTCGATGGAGAGAATCTTCACTTCAATTTCGTTCATGGGAGCCTCCTTGAAAGAGCGGGGAGTGGGGCCGGAAAAAAGGAGCCCGCACCCCGAAAGATTTTGTTTCTTTGGGGCGAAGCTCCGGGGGCGTTATTTTTTTGCGGATCCTTCTGAGCCAAGAACCCATTGGATCTTTTCTTCTACGAGGCGCTGCACGTTGCTGCGGGCCTCACCGAGGTATTTTCTTGGATCAAATTCCGCGGGCTTATCGTGAAAGACCTTGCGGATGGTTCCCGTCATGCAAAGGCGCAGATCGGTGTCCATATTGATCTTGCAGACCGCGAGGGAGGCCGCCTTTCGCAGCAGGTCCAAAGGAATGCCCCGTGCTCCTTGAATGGCCGCTCCGTTTTCATTGGCCATGGCCACGTAGTGGGGATCGACGCTGGAGGCTCCGTGCAGCACAATGGGGAATCCGGGCAAAAGCGCTCCGATTTCCTCTAAGATGTCGAATTTTAGATGGGGTTCTCCAGAAAACTTAAAGGCGCCGTGGGAGGTGCCGATGGCGATTGCCAGAGAATCGCAACCCGTACGCTGGACAAATTCCTTGGCTTGCAACGGTTCGGTATAGGTGTGGGTGGCGGAAGAAACCTCGTCCTCAACGCCGGCCAAGACCCCGAGTTCTGCCTCCACGACCACGCCGCGGGCATGGGCGTATTCCACCACTTCCCGGGTCACTCGCACGTTGGTTTCAAAATCCTCGTGGGAGCCGTCGATCATCACGGAGGTGAATCCGCTATCGATGGCCAGCTGGACCGTCTTGAGGTCCGGACCGTGATCTAGGTGAAGGGCCATGTCCACCCCGGCTTCCTCGCAGGCGGCTTCCACTAAAGCCTTTAAATAACCCGGGCCCATATAAGTGAGGGCTGAGGAAGAGACTTGCAAAATAACGTGGGATTGCTGGGCCTTGGCGGCCCGAGCCACGGCCTGTACGATTTCCATATTATTAATGTTGAATGCGCCGATGGCGTACCCGCCTTCATATGCTTTTTGAAACATTTCTTTGGTGCTGACCAATGCCATAAATAAACTACCACCTTTTCGTTGGGGATGATTTCCAGAAAAAGGGGACATTGCCCCCGCTTCTTTTCTATTGTATCACTAGATGGGATGGTTTTTGAAGATCCGTTAACGAAACGCCCATGGACCCCAAGGGAGCTCGGGAGAAGGGCGAACAGGTGAGTCCGCTCCGGGCATGGGGTATAATACAATGGACGGACGAAAAAGGAGGATGGGACATGACGTATCGTGACTTTTTAAAAGAAAAGGGCAAAGGCCCGATGCCCATGCTGGTTCGCGTGGGCGAAGAATATTTGGAACTGACCCAAGAGATGAGAAGCGAAGCCTTCGAAGTGATCTCCACGGATCAAAGTGCAGGCAATCGGGTCTATGAGCGCACCCTTTGTTTTCTTTTGGTGCGGGCCCTTTATTCTCTGGATCAGAAGGCTCGGGTGCATATTGAGCACTCCATTTCCCGCGGTCTTTTTTGTGAACTTCATGGCCTGGAGGCGAATGAAGAAACCCTGGGTCAGATTAAAAATAAGATGCACGAGCTGGTTTTGAAGAATCATCCCATTCGCCCCAAATGCCTCTCCAAGCGCGAAGCCATGGCCGTCTTCGGGGCACAGGGCCAGGACGAAATCGTGACGCTGCTTGCCCATGCAAAGGTGGAGGAAGTAAAGGCCTATGAATTGGCGGGCCTTGTGGGATATTTTTATGGTCCCTTGGCGGCGCAGACGGCGGATGTCCCGCTCTTTGATCTTGTGGGGTTTGGCTCCGGGTTTGTGTTGATGTACCCGTCGCTTTCCATACCAGATCGCGTCCCGCGCTTTTCACCTCAAGAAAAGCTCTATGAAATCTTTCGCGAGACCGGGGAGTGGGACCGCATTCTTGGCGTCTCCACCGTGGGAGCGCTCAATGAAGTGATTGATGAGGGCGGCGGCAAGAGAATCATGGCCGTTGCGGAAGCTTTGCATGAGAAAAAAGTGGCGGAGATTGCCGATGCCATAAAAAAACGGGGGGACGTTCGGGTTGTCTTAATGGCCGGTCCTTCCTCTGCAGGAAAAACCACCTCATCCAAGCGCTTGGCCGTGCAGCTTATGGTCAACGGCCTAAGGCCCTTCCCCATTGAGATGGACAATTATTTCGTGGACCGGGACAAAACCCCCTTGGGCCCTGACGGTACCTTTGATTTTGAATCCCTTCATGCCATCAATTTGGAACGCTTCAATGAGGACATCAAAAGGCTCATGGCGGGAGAGACCGTGACGCCGCCCATTTTTGATTTTCAAAGCGGGTTATCGGTTCCCGGGCGCGAGGTCATCACCATTCCTAAGGACGGCATCATCATCCTTGAGGGCATCCATGGCCTAAACCCCGAGCTGCTTTGCGCCATCCCAGAGCGAAATAAGTTCAAGATTTACATCAGCGCCTTGACCCAGCTCAATATGGACGATCACAACCGCATCTCCACCACCGATGTGCGAAAGCTCCGGCGCATCGTGCGGGATCACCGAAAACGCGGTTGGAAGCCCGAGGAAACTCTGGCGCTGTTCAATAAAGTCATGCAAGGGGAGAAAAAGAACATCTTCCCTTATCAAGAGCAGGCCGACATGATGCTCAATACCACCTTGGTCTATGAATTGGCCGTGCTTAAAAAGCATGCACTTCCACTGCTTTTGGACATCCCAAGAACCTCGCCGGTCCGATTTGAAGCGGATCGTCTGATTACTCTCCTGCGCTTTGTCCGGGAGCTGCCCGATGAGGCGGTGCTCTCCAACTCTATTTTGCGTGAATTCATAGGAGGAAGTTTTTTCGATTGAAGACGTATTTATTATCCGACATCATCGGGCCCACCATGATCGGACCGTCAAGTTCTCATACGGCGGGGGCCGTGAAATTGGGCCAAGTGGCCCGTGCTTTGGTTTTGGGCGATGTGGCCCGGGTGGAGTTTCTATTGCATGGATCCTTTGCCATGACCTATCGCGGCCACGGAACGGATCGAGCGCTCCTAGCAGGACTTATGGGCATGACGCCCTCTTCTGGAGACATTAAAAATGCTCTGGAAATCGCAACGGAGCGAGGGATCGAGTATCATTTCATCCCCACGGACTTAGGGGATGTGCATCCCAATACCGTGCGCATCGTCATCACGCGCCATGATGGGGTCAAGCGCAGCGTTACGGGCTGCTCCGTGGGCGGCGGCAACATCCGCATCACCGCCCTCAATGAAGACGAAGTGGACTTCACCGGGGATTATCCGACCCTCCTCATCAAATACACGGATGTGCCGGGGATGATCGCCACGGTGACTAAGGCCCTGGCGGAGTGTCGGATCAATATTGCCTTTATGCGGGTGTTCCGTTCCTCCAAGGGGCGAACCGCCACCATGGTCTTCGAAACCGATGAAAGCGTTCCGGATGAAGTGGTGGAGCGCCTGCGCCACCTAAGTGGGGTCCATTTGGTTATTTTCTTAAAGCTCATGGAGGTGCAATAGCGATGTTTCCGCGTACCGCAAAAGAAGTGGCCCAAATGGCCGAAGAACAACACACACATCTTGGAACGTTTGCCATCCGCCATGAGTCGGAAGAAACGGGAGCGTCTGAAGAGGCGGTGCGCGCCGCCTTGGCCGAGCAGATCCGCATCATGAAGGTTTCAGCGACCGAAGGACGCCGGCGGCTGGTCTTTTCCCTGTCGGGACTCATTGGGGGGGACTCGACGAAGGTGTCTGCTTACGCCAAGCGGGGCACCGCCATCTCCGGCGAAGTGATGGTGGACGCGGTGGCTTACGCCATGAGCTCCTCTGAAGTCAACGCCTCCATGGGCCGTATTGTGGCGGCGCCCACGGCCGGCGCCTGCGGTATTTTGCCGGCCGTGCTCAAGACGTTTTCGGATCGCCGGGGGACGTCGGAGGAGGAGCTTGTGGATGCCTTGGCGGTGGCGGGGGCCATGGGGATCATCATCGGGCAAAACGCCACCATTTCCGGAGCCGAGGGGGGGTGCCAGGCGGAGACGGGAGCGGCGGCCGCCATGGCGGCTGGCGCCGCCGTCCATCTGCTGGGCGGTACGCCCAGTCAGTGCCTAGACTCGGGAGCCATTGTCTTGATGAATATGCTGGGCCTGGTGTGCGACCCTGTGGCCGGGCTGGTTGAGATCCCGTGCGTTTATCGAAACGCTCAAGGGGCCGTGAACGCACTGACCACCGCTGATATGGTGATGGCCGGAGTGCGCTCGCGCATTCCCTTTGACGAGGCGGTGACGGCCATGTATGAAGTCGGCCGCTCTCTCTCCGAGGCGCTTCGCGAAACAGGAATCGGCGGCATTGCCGGAACCCCTACGGGGCAGCGACTCAAGCGTCAGGTCTTTGGGGATGCGCCCATCACAGAAGTCCATAAAGACTACAAGCAGCCCCGAGAAGAGGAGGAGTCCTCGGGGACTGGCTTTGAAAAAGGGTTGTAGTGCAACTGCGCCAAAGGATCAGCCCCTGAACGCTTCAAAAAACCTTTGGTTCTTTTGAAGCGTTCAGGGGCTTTTTAATTGGTATAAGGGGGGGCGCCTCAAGGCGAGGGGAGTCGTCAGCGTTTTTTAAAATGAACGCTGCTGACCATGAGCCAGCCCAAAAAGACGGCCAAGGCCATGAGGAAAAAGACGTAATAGGGTCCCGGGGCTTGATTGATGATGGCAAAAATCGTCAAGGTGGGGCCGGCGATGGTGATGGGAACCCCGGTGAAGGTTCCGTCAAAGACTACGGAATTGTAGCGGGCCAGACGGAAGGTGCCGCAAAGGCAGAATACCACGATGATGAGGTACCCCAAAAAGCCGAATCGGTCAAAATGGTGCATTTGATAAACCAAAATAGCAGGAGCCACCCCGAAGGACACATTGTCGGCCAAAGAATCCAATTCCCGGCCCAAGGTGGACTCTGCGCCGATCATTCGTGCGATGCGCCCGTCGTAGCGATCCACGATGCCGGCTGCAAGAATGAAGAGTCCGGCATTGAGGTAATGGCCTCGGATGGTATCGAGGATCGCCAAAATACCCAAGGCCAGATTCAAAAAGGTGAAGCCATTGGGGACCATGGATTTTTTAAAAGGGTTTCGTTTAATAGCCATAAAGCATCTCCTTTGGCCCCATTGTAGCAAAAAGCCGCCTTGGCGTCACCTCTTTCACGCCTCATGGCAAAGCCCCGCACCTTCTTGAAGAGGCTTGAAGATATGCGAGGCAAAAGCGCCCAAGCATTCGCCCCAGGCAGGAACGGTCGTAAAGAACGTCTCTTCCTCATGGGGCGGGCGAGAAGGGGTGGGGCGCAGTGACTTTTGTTTTTGGGCTCCCAGAGGCAAGGCATCCCCTGGCCTCTTCTTGCTTGGGCCTAAAGGGTCTGCCGATCCCGGGAAACATGGTGTAGAATAGGGAGAGGATGAAGCCTCCAGGATGAACCATCGGGGGCGGTCCTCAGACCTGGCTTAGGAGAATGGATGATGAAACGAGTCTTATTTTTTTATAACCCCGGATCCGGGGATGGCCGCATCAAGCAGCAACTGGATGCAGTCCATAGTCTTTATCAGAGGTATGGTTACGTGGTGGATGTGCGCCGTTTGGATGATTCCTTGCGCTCCTTGCCTCAGTTTACGGAGCCTGAAGGGTTTTACGATCACGTCTTGGTGGCTGGCGGCGACGGAACAGCGCAAACAATGGTTCAGCAGATGAAAGATCATGGCTGGTCGGTGCCCTTGGGCATTCTCCCCATGGGCACGGCCAATGATTACGCCACCTATATCGGCATGCCCCAGGATTTGGAAGAGGGCCTGCGCCAGATCCTGACGTTGCCCGCGCAGGAAATGGACTTGGGACACGCCAACAACTCCGTATTCATCAATGTCTTTTCCTGTGGGTATTTTGTGGATATTTCCCAGAAAACCGACAAAGATCTGAAAAACAGCATCGGCTGGCTGGCGTATTTTCTAAAGTCCATCGAAAAAATCCGAGATCTTCGGCCCAATCACGTGCGCCTAAAGTCCAAAGAATTCTCTTACGAAGGGGATATGCTGATGCTTTTGGTGTTTAATGGCAACAGCGCCGGGGGCATGAAGGTGGCCTTAAAATCCCGCGGCAACGACGGGGTGTTGGACGTTCTGATGCTCAAAGGAGGCAATTGGACGGAGTCGGTTCCCGCGGTGGTGCGTCTATTGCGCGGAGATATGACCGTGCTCAACGATCCGGCGCTGGTGTGGTTTCAGACGGATCACTTGGTGGTCGAAGCCGCCTCGGAGGTCCCGACGGACATCGACGGCGAAAAGGGGCCCTCCTTCCCGGTGGATATTCGTTGTGAGCGCGCAGGAATGCAAGTGCTGGGCGTTCGGGGAACGCTTTGATGACGCAAAAACGTTCCATGACGCTGCGCTATTCGCTCTTGCAGGCGCTTTTTTGGATGATGTTCGGCGTCGTGGTGGCCTTTGGGACGCTCTATCTTTTGTCTCGAGGATTTGGGGAGGCACAAATTGGCGGTCTCATGGCCTTGGCCAATATTTTGGGCGCACTCCTTCAGCCGATCTTGGGCAGTTTCTCCGATCGCACCGAACGCTTCAGCCTCAGTCAACTTTTGGCGGGACTGGCGTTTCTAAGCCTTATTTGCGCAGTTTCTTTGCCTTTTTGTGCTGGGCTTATCACGGCGGTCTTGTATGTTTTATTGATTTCCTTAGCCTACCTCATGATGCCCCTGGTGAATGCTTTAGGAATGTATTTCGTCAATCGCGGTCACGCGTGTGATTATGGGATTGCTCGGGGGATCGGCTCGCTGTTTTTTGCCCTGATGTCCAACGTTCTGGGGTATGCGATTGTTCGCTACGGCGCACAGTTTTTGCCCTTTGTCTGCGGCGGCTTTTTGACGCTGATTCTGCTCTTTGCCCTTTTGACGCCCACTCAGCCGTCCAGCCTGGAACCCCTCGAGATCCTGGAGGAGCCCGTTGCCCTCGCCTCGACTTCGCTGCGAGACATGGCCAAGCGCTACCCGGGCTTTTTGTGGGTGCTCCTAGGGGTGCTTCTTATTTTTTCCTTCCACAACCTCTCCAACACCTACCTGATCCAGATTGTTCGGCGCTTGGGGGGGAATGAGGAAGCCATGGGGCGGATCTTGAGTCTCGCGGCCCTCTTGGAGTTGCCCGCCATGCTGACCTTCACGATCTACGCACGACGCTGCGGCGCTCAAAAGGTCATGGCCCTTTCGGGGGTTTTTTGGATCGTGAAGGCATCGGCCTATGTCCTGGCGCAAAGCATGGGGGCTCTCTATGGCGCCCAAATCTTTCAAGGGCTTTCCTTTGCCCCCTTTATGCCGGCGTTGGTCTATTTTAGCAACGCCACCATGCGGGGCAAAGACCAGGTCAAAGGACAGGCATTGATGACCACCGCCAACACCTTAGGCGGGGTTTTTGGCAATCTCTTTGGGGGCTTGCTCTTAGCACAAGCTGGGGTGGCCCCCATGCTGGGATCCGGTTTGGCCATGGCGGCCCTTGGGGCGCTAAGTCTTTGGTTTGGCCTTTGGCGCCAAAAAACAGCGACCGTACAAAGGGCAGCCTAAGTCAGTAAAGGCGCCGTGCGTTTCCAAAGGAGGGGGACCCATGAGGAAAGATCATGAACCAGAAAGAAATCAGGGGAACCCAAAGAACCCTGGCGAGCAGCAAAAGCTTTATTCCCTCTTAAACGCCATGGGCTTAAAAGTTTTTGGCGTCACCACGAAGGAAGCCGTTTTAGCTCATGCAGCCTACTATAAAGAACGGCCGACGGATCAGAAAACCGAATTCGAAGCGTCCAGCGGAGATTTGGCCAAGGATCTTCAAGCGGTGGTCCCAGACGGGTCCAAGATTCTCAGCATTGCGTTTCCCTACGCTCACGATCTGAATTGGGAGGAGAGTCACTTCAGCATTTACGCCCGAAGCCTCGATTATCATGAAGTGCTCACCGCTTACTTGGCGCGCATCGCGCAATGGATCACGGACGAAGGATATTGCGCGCAGACCTTCCGAGATTCAAATCCTTTGCCCGAGCGCCTCATCGCTTGCCTGGCCGGGGTGGGCTATGTGGGGCGCAACAACACCCTCATCACAAAAGACTATGGAAGCTTTGTCTTTTTGGGAGAGGTGGTGACCGATTATCCGCTGCGTCCCTCGAGCGTCGGTAGGCTTCCAGGCGATCACAGCCTCTGTGGCTCCTGCCGAGCTTGTCAAAAAGCCTGCCCTGCGGGCATCTTGATCGATGGCTTCACCGATTCCTCCCGCTGCTTATCTTACGTGAGTCAAAAAAAGGAGCTGGCGGAAGAGGAGATTCAAAAGCTCCAGGGGCGGCTCTTTGGTTGTGATACCTGTCTTAGGGTCTGCCCCAAAAACCAGGGCCGCTCAGGTACGGGTCTCCCGGAATTTCAAGTGTTGGAATACATGGCACATCCGGATCTTTTAGAGCTGGCCCAACTGTCCCGAGCGACGTTTCGCGAAAAGTACGCCATCACCTCGGCGGGCTGGCGCGGCAAAACCGTCCTGGCGCGCAACGCCCTCATTGCCTTGTCGGCAACCGGAAAGTTGCCCGAGGATCTGAGGTTTTCATCCCCCGTCTTGCAGCGGGAATATGATAAGATTAAGAAGTTGTCCAAGGAAAAAACGAAGGGTCGCTCCCGGTGAGGCGGCGGTCCTGGTCGAAGAGAGAAGAAGGAGGATTCCCATGAAACTCATGGATCTTTTGATTCGGCTGCCTCAGCCGCTTCAAACCAAACTGGCCCAGCTGTATTTGAATCAAGAGCTGAAAAAAAAGGTACGGGTAACCCTTCGCGGCACCGAACACCTTCGGGAGGTGAAACGTCCTTGCATCTTCGTAGCCAATCATCTGTCCAACATTGATGGGGTGTTGATTTCTCGGCTTTTAAAAGAGTCCTTTGACCCTTATTTTGTCGCAGGGATCAAGCTTAGCTGCGATCCCTTCACCAACCTCTTCAAAAGCCTTTTAAAAACCATCAACATCAAGCCCAACAGCGCGGATTTGGAGTCCATGCGCTCCATTCTCAATACCTTAAAGCAAGGCCACTCCATTATGATTTTTCCAGAGGGAACCCGCTCACGCAGCGCCTCCATGAATGAGGCGAAAAAGGGCATTTTGCTCATGGCTCGGCTCTCCGGGGCTCCCATCGTACCCATCGGACTTATGGGGACGGAAAAAGTCATGCCCATTAATGATGCGGGGAAGATGAATGAGGAGCGGCTCTTGAAGGGGGAAGTTACCCTTCAAGTGGGGCCCGCCTTCACCCTATTGCCCAAGGCGCCCGGGGAAGCCAAGCATGATTATGAGGATCGAGCGCTGCGGGATCTCATGGAACATATTGCGCGTCTCGTGG
Source organism: Clostridiaceae bacterium JG1575 (assembly GCA_002838815.1). GTDB lineage: Bacteria > Bacillota > Clostridia > Clostridiales > Clostridiaceae > JG1575. The sequence continues at coordinate 58,779 of LQGW01000053.1, forward strand.
CGGAACCCTATCGCGGCGTGTACGCCACGGCATCCTCAAAGGATCGCTCATGAACGCAAAAAACCGGCGGATTTTTGAGGTCTTGGCCCAGCGGTATCCGGATGCTCACTGTGAGCTGCTTCACGAAACGCCCTTTCAACTGTTGATTTCCACGGTCTTGTCTGCGCAAACCACCGACGTTCAAGTCAATAAGGTCATGCCGGCGGTGTATGAACGCCTGCCCGATGCCAAGGCCTGGCTTTCGCTGAGCCTTGGAGAGATTGAAGAAACGATTAAAAGCATCGGGCTTTATAAAAGCAAGGCGCGTCATATTTATGCCCTGGTGCGCATGCTCCTAGAGGAGTGGGGAGGAGAGGTTCCGCGGACCTTGGAGGAACTGACCAAGCTTCCTGGCGTGGGCCGAAAAACCGCCAACGTCGTTTTAGCCAATGCCTACGGGGTTCCCTCCATTGCCGTGGATACCCATGTGTTTCGCTTGGCCAATCGCATCGGCATCGCCCATGAGAAGAATGTGGCGAAAACGGAGGCGGCCCTGCAAAAGGCCTTGGATCCAGATCTTTGGATCCAAGCGCATCACCTGCTGATTTTTCATGGTCGCGCGCTTTGTACGGCCCGCTCCCCCAAGTGTGATCTTTGCCCCATCCGCGACGATTGCGACTACGATAAAAGCCAGCGAGCTCTGGCTCGGGCGGCCCTGAGACAAAAAGCCAAAAAGTCCAAGGAACCCTCGCCCCGCGTCCCAAGCAGGGAAAAGGGACGCCCCTAAGAGACGTTTCCTTTTCCAAAGGAACCAAAGGATTGTAGGGTTCACCAATTTTTATTTTTAACGACAAAAAAGCACGCCGGCTGTTCAAGGATCCATGGAATGGGCAATAAGGCAGAGACGGCAAAAAAGAGAGGATTTCATGAAAATAGGCGTATTAATGGGTGGGGTGTCCACGGAACGGGAGATTTCCCTGCGGACGGGAGAAAATCTCTATGAGAGCGTGGATTCTTCCCGCCATGAGAAAGTCCGCATCGTTCTCAATGAGAAAAAAGATGTTTTTGAGGCTTGCAAGGACTTGGATTTTGCACTCTTGGCCTTACACGGCCAGTTCGGGGAGGATGGTCGGGTCCAGGGGATTTTGGAAGCCATGGGCATCCCCTATTCGGGGTCGGACGTGAAGAGCTCGGCCTTGGCCATGGATAAGGACCTCTCCAAAAAGGTTCTCGCTCAGTCGGGTCTCCCGGTGGCTGATTGGGTGATGGTTCATTCCTTGGAGGAAGCGCAGCGGATCGCAGGGCCCTTCTTAAAGGAAAAAGGGAAAGTATGCGTCAAGCCCAACAGCGGCGGCTCTTCGGTGATGACGTTTCTTTGCGAAACCACTGAGGAATTGGCCCATGCCGTCCAGGAAGCCCTCACGGTGGATTGGGAGGTTATGGTGGAGGAATTTATTTGTGGGGATGAAATTACCGTGCCCATCTTGGGCGGGCGGGTCTTGCCCACCTTATTGATCCGCGCTCAATCGGGATTCTTTGACTATACGGCCAAATATCAGGACGAAGCGCACGGCGGCGCCAAAGAAGAGGTTATTGACCTGCCCGAGCCGTTAAAGCAACGCGTGGAGGACTTGGCGCTGGCCACCTACCATACGCTGAAATGTTCCGTATATGGCCGAGTGGATTTCATCTTGCGCGAGGGGGTGCCCTACCTGCTCGAGATCAATACGCTGCCGGGTATGACGGCCACTTCTTTAATTCCTCGCAGTGCAAAGGCCGCGGGAATGGATTACGCCCAGTTGGTGGAACGGATCATTGAACTATCCTTGGCGCAGCGTCGCCGGGAAGGGGAGAAAACCGGAACCCCCGCTGAAATAGGGTAGGATTCAGCGCTTGCCTACACTAAAAAGACCAAAGCCCCGAGGCCCTCTTTCGTTAAAGAGGATCTCGGGGCTTTGGCTTCGCTCAAACGAAGCTAGGGCATGCCGGCTTTGGCGTAGGCGAGGACCAGATTCAAGGTGGCTTCCATGGAGTCACAGTGGGTTCGCTCATAGCCGTGGCTGGCAAAAACGCCGGCACCGATGAGGCCCGTACGGACATCCGCTCCGGCCCGAAGGGCTGCGGAGGCGTCGGAGCCATAGAAGTTGTAAATATCTTGGCGGTAGGGGATGTCCAGTTCTTCGCACAGCGCGACGAGACGTTCTTTGACGTCGAAGTGGTAAGGACCCGAGGAATCTTTGGCGCAGATGTTCACCGCAAACTCCGAGGAGTTTTGACCGTTGCCCGGCGCGCCCATATCCACCGCAATGAATTCTTCGACGTGCGCTGGAATCCCTGCGCAGGCACCATGACCGACTTCTTCATAGGTGGAGAGAAAGAAGTAGAGGGTGTTTTTCAAGGGGGCGTCTTTTAGGTCGGCCATGGCTTCCAGGAGCACCGCCACCGAAGCCTTATCGTCCAAATAGCGAGTTTTGATGAAGCCGGTGTCGGTGAGTTGAAAGCGCGGGTCCACAAAAATAAAATCCCCCACGTCAATGCCCAGCGCGCGAACATCGTCTGCGGATTGGACCTTGGCATCCAAGATGACTTCGGTGGTGTCTTGAGAGCGTTCAGTTTTCGCAACGTCTGCGCCGTCAATATGCACCGAGGGCTTAGTGCCTTGGAAGGTACCGCTGATGAGATCGCCTTTTCGGGTGCGCACCTGGCAGTTCTCGGCATCCAGACTGATCCAAGGGCAACCGCCGATCATGGCGATTTTTAAGCGCCCGTTGCTTTTGATTTCCTTAACCATGGCCCCGAGGGTGTCCATGTGGGCGGAAAAAAGAATGGCTTCTGGTCGCTCGCCGGGCAATACGGCGAGGATGCCGCCTTTTTTGAGCAGCTGATGCTCGATGCCCAAGTTGCGGAGCCGTTGGGAGACAAAGGGCTGAATCTCCTTATGGTAGCCTGTGGGGCTGTGGATTTCGATGAGTTCCCGAAGGGTTTGGATGAGTGATTGATTCATGAAGCACCTCGTTTGGTTCAGTGAGAGAGGGTGGAGGCTGGGCGGGTCCTTTTTTTGGCCCGACGGCCCAAGCTGCATTCATTATATCAAAGCTTGGAGGCGCAGAGGATCCCTAAGGCGGATCCCTTTTGGGGAACCTGATATAATAACAGCAAGACAAATCCTGCGACGTTTATGTCGTCCGTTCTTACTGTTTTTCAAGGAGAAACGAGATGGGACAACCAATCATCCAACGAATCATGGATAACGTCCGCCGAGTAATCGTGGGCAAGGATCCAGAGATTTTGCACATCGTTAAGGGCATGCTCTGTGGCGGCCACATTCTCATTGAGGATCTGCCGGGTTTAGGCAAAACCACCCTTGTCAAAGCGCTGGCCAAAACCATGGATTTATCCTTTGCAAGAATTCAGTTTACCCCGGACCTGCTCCCCTCGGACATTTTAGGGGTTTCCGTATACAATCAGCGGGATATGACGTTTGAATTTCGCCAAGGCCCGGTGTTTGCCCATGTGATCTTGGCGGATGAAATCAACCGGACTTCGCCCAAAACCCAGTCGGCCCTTCTAGAAGTCATGGAAGAGGCCCAGGTTTCCGAAGGCGCCATCTCCTACCAATTGGAGCGGCCCTTTTTCGTTTTGGCCACACAAAACCCCATTGAATATGAAGGCACCTTCACCTTGCCCGAAGCCCAGCTGGATCGTTTTTTGATGCGCCTATCCATCGGCTACCCCACCAAGGGAGACGAAATGGATATCTTGAAGCATTTTCGTACGAGCAATCCTTTGGAGGAGCTGGAAAGCGTGGTTTCCCGGCGAGAGGTGTTGGCACTTATGGAGCAGGTCCAAGGGGTCCTTGTGGAAGACGCCATTTATGACTACATTGTCCGACTCGCACAAGCCACGCGTCATTGCGAGCTATTGACCCTCGGGGTCAGCCCCCGGGCTTCTTTGGGCCTGATGCGTCTTGCGCAGGCGGAGGCCTTGGCGGCAGGACGAAACTACGTCATCCCCGATGACGTCAAGGGCAATACCGTCCTTTGTTTTTCTCACCGCGTGAAGCTCTCGCCCATGGCTCGCAGCCAAAAGCATGTGGATCGGGATATTATTGCGGCTCTATGTGAAGATACCCGCGCCCCTCGCTAAGACCCTAGGGGGTCTTTTTCGTCAAAGGAGCTCTTCATGAAACTCAAAGTTGAGGGTCTGATTTTTGTTGCAGTCACCTTCACCGCTTGGCGGGTGTACGGAGGCTGGGTCGCTTCGTCTTTATGGTGGATGAGCCTTTTTTTGCTGCTCTTTTCCTTCGTAATGAGTTGCTACTACCGCTGGCGCTGTCAGGTGCGGGTGGAGATTTCCGCTGGGCGCATTGAGGCCGGGGATGAGGTGCCCATCACCTGGACCTTCGCCAACAATGGTCTTGTGGGCGTGCCCTTTATCGATCTTTTGCTCCTGGACCGCCAGGAGGGCATCAGCCTCAGCGTGGGCGCCCAGGATGAGGAGCGCGTGGTGGATTTAAAGCATCCCCGCGTGCGAGGCTTGCAAAAAGGGGAGCGCGCCAAGGTGTTGATGGAGGATGCCTTAGGCTTTGCCACGCAGGGAAAAATCCTCTCTTCCCCAGACTATATGGTTTATCCGAAACTCAAAGAGGGGCCGACGCCCTTTTTGAACGCTCAAACGCTGGGCGAGGGGCAACGGTTTCGGTTTTTCACTCGAGAGAATCCCTATGAAGTACGAGAGATGAGAAAGTATCGCTCCGGGGACAACATCCGCAGAATCCATTGGAAGATATCTGCAAAAACCGGGGAGCTCTTTGTCAAGCGCGGCGATGCCTTGGTGTCGTGGGAAGTGCTGATCTGCTTGGATGCCAGCGCTTCACTTTGGACCAAGGACCCCACGGGCGTCTTTGAAAACCAGTTGGTCACCGATGCACTTTCCTTGTCCCAGTCTCTGATACATCAAGGCATCGCCCATGCCTTTTGGGTTGCGGATCGGGAATCCGTGTTCGCTCCCGTGGCCTCTAAAGAGCAAGGGGAGGCGCTTACGGAGTATTTCCTGACGCATTTTTGCGGGCGGGAAGAGCCTCTTTTTTTGCCCATTGAAGCGCATCGGGAGGTGCTCTTGGATGCCTCGGCGCTGTTCTTTTTCACCAAGGGGGACGCTCAAGATTTGAGCGCCATTGAATCCCTCGTTCGCCGAGGCAATGAAGTCTGCGTCTTCGCGCCTCATTTGTCGAGGCGTCCGGAAGGGGAACCCCATCCCGACCTGATTCTTTGGAGCCTGGAGGATGCCGCATATGGACTGGATTAAGAAAAACGCCGGGGTCTTCATCCTCTTGGGTCTACATCCCCTGGTAGTCGCCCAACGGATTCTTTCAAGTTATAATGCTCCGGTGGCCTCGCCATTTTTATATTATGCTCGGCTGTTTTTGGCGTCCCTCGCCGTGGCCTTTGTTGCCAAGGGGCTCTTGGAGGCCGTTCAAAGAAAGAATCTCCGTCCGCTCGGATTGGCGCTTTGCGGAGCTTTGCTGTTGATGCTTACAATGCCCGGGGGCCCGTCGATGTTAGAAGGCATTGCAGCGATCAACGAAACCCTTGCCCAAAGGCGAGCACCGACCGGGGAAGCCTTTCAAGGCCTTTTGTTCGCTCTGACCGTAGCCCTATCCTTTATGTCCTGGCTTAGTCTGCCCTTGTTGCCGTATAATCTGATTCTATTGGATCTTGCGGTGTTGGTCTTCCTCTATGAGGCCGGTTTTTTAAAGGGCATGCCCCGGGCCGTGATCCCCTTGGCGCTTTTTTGGCTCCTTGCCCTCATCGTCGGCAGGATTCAAGAAGCCTTTAGCCGGCGGGAGGTCCTGGGGGCCCGGTGCATCCAAAGGGGCATGGTCCTTCGTCAGGGCGCTTTGGCCTTTCTTTTGGGGGCGGCTTTCTCGCTACCCCTATGGAGTTCTGCGCCCGGCCATTTTCGAGACGAGATCGATGAGCGCATCGCGATATGGCGCGAAGGGGCGCGCCTCCAGGATTTCTTGGACGACCACCAGGCCTATTCTTTGGCCCGCTCGGGGTATCCAGACTCCTCGGAGCACCTTGGAGGCGATCTGCAATTTGATGAGACGGAGGCGTTTTTCGTCGAAGGGGAGGCGCCCCTTTATCTTCGCGGGTCCGTGCGCACGATCTATACTGGGTCTGGATGGAAAAAGACGCCCTTTCAAAAGAAGGCGGAGGAGGGACTCTCGCCCGCAACGCGGCAACTCTATGGGGCCGCCCCGCAGAAAACGTATCGGGTGCTTCCGAAAAATCTATTCACCACGAGTCTTTTTGTAGGGCTCTATACGGAAAAGACCAAGGTGGCGAACCGCTGGGGGAACATCCCCACCTTTTATTCGCCCCACACTCAAGAATATCAAGCCAATCGCCCCCTTCGTCAGCCATACGAAATAACCTACTTTGACGAAAAAGCGGTTCAAGCGGCCCACCCGCAGGGGATTTTGGCTGCCCCGGATTCTTTTGAGGACTTTTTGAACCTGCCCGAAACGGTGACGCCCAGAACCCGAAGCCTTGTGCAAAAGATCACCAAGAACGCGAGGTCTTCACAGGAGATCATGGCGTCTTTGGTGGGCTATTTGCAAGAAAACCAAAAGTACTCGTTGACTCCGGGTCCCCTTCCGGACGAGGGGGATGCGGTGGATTATTTTCTCTTTGATCAAAAAGAAGGCTACTGTACGTATTTTGCCACCGCTTTGACCGTGATGGCTCGCATCGCAGGGGTTCCCGCTCGTTACGTGGAAGGCTTTGTGCAAAGCGACGAACAGAACGCCTCGGGGCAAAAGATCCTTCGAAACAGTCAGGCACACGCCTGGTGTGAAGTCCTGCTGGAGCCCAGCGGAACGCTTTGGAAAATCTATGACGCCTCGGGTTCTGCGCAGCGCCAGATCGTCTCTGGGGATCCGGGACGACCCAACCCGCTGCCAGCACAAGAGGCTGGGCCGGAAGAGACGGTGCCGCGCCCTTTGCGCCCTCGCCCAGAATCCCCTTCCAGCACGGGTGGAGCCGCCCCCGAAGAACCGTTGAGGCCCCAAGACCCGCCGCGAAGAATGCCCTGGCATCCCTTGACGGTGGTTGCGGTCTTAGGGAGCATATGGGGGATCGGCCTTTTGCTTCTTTGGGGGATTCGCCGACGCCTGAGAGTCCAGCTTTTGGACCCCGAGGCCAAAGCCCTCGAGCGGCAGATTCTTCACTGGCTCACCGAGGGTGAGTCGGAGAAATGGTCCGGGAAAACGCTTTTGGAGCATGCCCAACTCTTGCCCGAGGGGGCGTTGCGCGAGGAATTTATACGTTTTTCCAAGGATCTCAATGCCGTGCGATTTGGCCATAAGGCGCCCAGCTACAACTTGGCGCAGCGAAAACAACTGCGCCTTAAGATCCTTACGCAAACTTTGGCGCCCAAGCATCCGCTGAAGGCGGCAACGCTGCGTTGGTTTTTATCCTAGAAAGCCCGTTACGGCAAAGGGTGCCGCGGGATGATGAAGAAAAGGAGATGGGATGATACGATTGATTGCATTGGACCTAGATGGCACCTTATTGGACGCCAAAGGTCAAGTCTCGAACGAAAACGCTCGCGCCTTGGAACACGCCATGGCGCAGGGCATTACAGTAACTATCGCTACGGGACGCATGCCTGCAGGGGTTTTGCCCTTGGCTCGAAAGCTGCAGCTGAAGGCGCCACTCATCGTCATGAATGGGAGCCTCGTGGCGGATTTTTGGCGTCGGGAGGTGATCCGTTCGGTGCCCATTCAAGGGGCTGATCTTTTGGGGCTCATGGAGCTGCTCCAAGAGAGTTCAGCCGAGGCAAATTATTACGATGCACACACCCTCTACGTCGCCAAGGGCATTGAACGATATCGGCGGATGCTCTATCATGGATGGGATGAAGGTCGGTTTCGACTTCAGCAGATCGACCAAGATTTTCCGCTCCAGCGCGTCGCTGAAGAAGCTGCGGAGGGCATCTATAAAGTGTTTGTCTTTTGTGAAGGTGCTCAGCGCGACGCCCTGCGAACCCTTTTGGTGCAGCAGGGGCGCTGGTCGGTTTGCTCCTCTTCGCCGAACAATCTCGAGATCGGAGCGCCGGGAGCCACCAAAGGCCAAGGATTGAGGGCCTTGGCAGACCATTTAGGCATCCCCTTGGCCCAGGTTCTCGCCATTGGGGATTCGGAAAATGATTTATCCATGTTTGAAGTGGCTGGGGTCTCCGTGGCCATGGGCAATGCGCCACGTGGGATCGCGCAAAAAGCTCGCTTTGTCACCGCTTCTCATGATTTGCACGGAGTGGCTCAGGCCCTTCGTCAATGGACCGACACTAAGGAATGAAAGAAGGAACTTCATGCTAAACATTGTACTTTTTGAACCGGAGATTCCCCAAAATACGGGAAATATCGGCCGAACCTGCGTGTTGACGGGCTCGCGGTTGCACTTGGTCGGTCCCTTGGGGTTTGAACTCTCCGACAAGCAGATTCGCCGCTGCGGGCTCGATTATTGGAAGGATGTGGACCTAAGGGTTTATGAGAACTGGGACGCCTTTTTAAAAGAGCATCCCGGAGCACGTCTTTACGGCGTCTCCACCAAGGGAGATCAGCGCTACGATGCGGTGAACTATGAGGAGGGCGACTTTCTGGTCTTTGGCAAAGAATCTCAAGGCTTGCCCCAATACGTGCGGGACCATCTATCCAAAGGGGCGATCCGCGTGCCCATGGTCAAGACCAGCACCCGCTCCCTGAATTTATCCAATACGGTCGCCATTTTGGTCTATGAAGTCCTGCGTCAGTGGGATTTTCCCGCCATGAAATAATCGGGGGGACAAAGCGCGTGCTCGTTGTCCCCAAAAAGGAGATCCATCCATGAGACCCATCAAAATCATCACCGACAGCGTGGCGGATGTTCCGAAAGAACTGGCCGAAGAATGGGGCATTACGGTATTGCCCCTGACCATACACCTAGGGCCCGAGAGCTTTTCGGACGGCGAAGGCTTAAATGCCCAAGGCCTCTTTGAACGCCTGGCGGCCGGCGCTCCTTTTCCCACCACCTCCCAAGTGACCCCCGCTTCGTTTATCGATGTCTATCAACGAACCTTGGCGCAAGGCTATGACGTGCTTTCCATCCATATGTCGGGCAAACTTTCAGGGACCTGCCAATCGGCCAAGATCGCCGCCTTGGACGTGGATCCTTTGCGCATTGCCGTGGTGGATTCCCTGAACGTGACGGCCGGGGAGTACCTTTTGGTTTATTACGCCCATCGCTGCGTTCAAGAAGGCAAAAGCCTGCGCGAAATTGAGGCGATTTTGACCAACGCCCGGGAGCGTTTGCATGCCTTCGTGGCCTTGGACACCCTGGAAAATCTTCAGCGCAGCGGCCGAGTGGGAAAGGTTGCGGGGTTTGTCGGGGGCATGCTTGGCATCAAGCCCATCCTGGAGATTAAGGGCGGAGAGCTGGTGCCTGTTGCCAAGGAGCGTGGTAAGAAAAAGGCCTTGAAATTTCTCCTGGATCGGCTGAAAAAGGAAGATCCGCAGCCCGATCTTCCGGTGGTTCTTTGCCATTCCATGTCCCCGGAGAGCTTAGATTTTTTCAAGCCCGTGATCAAAAATCGCGGACTTTCCTTCCATACGGTGCCCATCGGCGGGGTCGTGGGGGCGCATGTCGGGCCAAAGGCAGCGGCCTATTTTCTGATCTCGCGGCAAAAAGAGCAAGCGTAAGGATCCCTTTCGAGGGATGCTCAGACTGTAGACAAAGTCTGAGCAAACCATCGACTAAAAAGCCCATCAAACCGTTGGTATCACTAGGTTTCATGGGCTTTTTAGTCGGTAATAGTGGTAAGGGGTGATACGTAATGATGTCGTCGAACCAATCTTCTAAGATGAATCAGATCCTAGTTGTTTGCACTGAACAGCTTGTGCCCAAAGATCATTTGCTTCGCAAAGTGGCGGCTCTGGTCGATTTCAACTTTGTTTATGACCTTTGCAAAGATTTGTATTCGCAAGAGGAAGGACGCCCCAGCATCGATCCGGTGATTTTGGTTAAGCTCGCGCTCATCCAGAAGTTGTTTGGGATTCGCAGCATGAGAAAAACCATCAGCGAAGTCGAAGTCAACGTCGCCTATCGCTGGTTTTTAGGCGATACGCTCCTTGATCCGATCCTCCACTTTGGCGCGTTCAGCAAGAATTACGTGCGTCGATTCAAGGAGTCTTTAGTCTTTTGAGCTCTCTTTGCAAATGTACTGGACAGCGGCATTAAGTATGGTGGGATTGACCCCCAAATCCTTTTCGTTGATGTCACTCATGTGAAAGCCCATGCCAATAAAAAGAAAAATCACAAGGAACAGATCCAGAAGGTCGCAAGCTGGTATGTTGATGAATTGGAGAAAGAAATCGGCCTCGACCGGCAGTTGCATGGAAAGAAGGAACTGCCAAAAACCGAGAAAACTCAATCAGCAAGCATTACCGTGAGCGATGTCGATCCAAAGTCAGGTCTCTTCCATAAGGGTGAGCATAAAGAGGTGTTCGCCTACAATGTCCAAACAGCCTGTGATAAGAAGGCCTATGGGCTGGAGTACAAAGTCCACCCAGGCAATGACCATGACAGCAAGACGTTTCCTGCATTGTACGATACAATCCGAAAGCTCAAGCCTGAAATGATGGTCTTTGATGCTGACTATAAGACACCTGCAATCGCCCGGAGGCTTTTGGAAGAAGAGGTCAAACCGATCTTCCCCTACACCAGGCCCAAAGGGAAGAAAGAATTGTTCTTCAAAAAGGAATTCATTTATGATGAGTGTTTCGACTGCTATCTTTGCCCAAACGACCAACCAATAAAGTATTCCACCACCAATCGAGAGGGCTACCGGGAATACAAAAGCGATCCCAACGTGTGCAAGGACTGCCCCCCTAGGGATCAATGCACGAAGAGCAAGAACATGATCAAGGTGGTGACGCGTCATGTGGGGCAGGATTATCTGGAGGAAGCGGAAGAACTTCGCCACGTGAGGGGCGTCAAGGACATCTACGCCAAGAGGAAAGAACCCATAGAAAGGGTCTTTAACTTGAGCAAGGAAGTGTTTGGATTCCGCTATACGATGCTCATAGGAAAGCGCTCCATGGAAATAACGGCAGCGCTAACTTATGCGCCCATAATTTGAAGAAGTTGATCAGTCACCTGGATCGAACAAAACAAGGGGATCTGGTTATCCCATATCGAGCGAATCAACTTGGTCCAAAAGCGCATTTTAAAGATTGGCTCAAAAAAATCTACGAGGTACTCCATTTTGGAATACCTCGTATGTCTACAGTCTGAGGATTCCTTTCGAGAGATTCTTTTTTCTTGAAGATTTTTCTTCAGCCCCTTGTTTGGCTGAAGATTCATCCTGTAAGATTAAGAGGATGATCGGAAAACGCCTGGGAATGCGAACAAATTCCAAGAATATGCACTTATTACCGAAGGAAAGGAAAGACCATGCCGAAAAATATAATGATTGCACAATCCGGCGGACCCACCGCCGTGATCAATGCGTCCCTTGCCGGGGCCATCGCGGGCGCTAAAGCTTTTTGTGAAGGGGGACGGATCTATGGCGCCCGTCATGGCTTGGAAGGCCTTCTCCATCGTCAGGTCCTCGACCTTGGCGCACTCCCTTGGGGAGAAGATGATTTGGAGGCTCTCAAAAATACGCCCAGCATGGCGTTGGGTTCTTGTCGCTTCAAACTTCCTGAACCCCCTCATGAGGTGTATGAGCGCATGGCCGAGTGTCTGAGTGAGCTTTCTGTGGATCTGTTTCTCTACATCGGGGGCAACGACTCCATGGATACGGTGGATAAGCTCTCCCGGTATTTTGACGAAAAGAATCTCGACATCGCCTGTATTGGGATTCCCAAAACCATAGACAACGACTTGATGGAGACGGATCACACGCCGGGGTACGGTTCGGCGGCTCGCTATGTGGCCCATGTGATGCGGGAGCTCTACTGCGATGTGCTGGTGTACGACCGCCCCTCAGTGACGATTGTGGAAATCATGGGACGAAACACCGGCTGGCTGACCGCCGCATCCGTGCTGGCGCGTACGGGAGCGGGCACGGCGCCCCATCTGATCTATCTTCCCGAGACGCCCTTTGATCCAGATCAATTCCTTGAAGCGGTGCGCCGTCTCTCCAAAGAGCATCAGGTCCTGCTCATCGCGGTCTCCGAGGGCATCCGTTTTGCCTCAGGTGAGTACGTCAATCACGCCACCTTACCCCGGGAAGATGGCTTTGGGCATACGGCGTTAGCCGGCTCAGGCCGGTATCTGGAGGAACTGGTGCAAAAGGCGTTCGGGTTTAAAACCCGGACCATTGAATTGAGCCTTTTGCAACGTTCGGCGGCTCACTTGGCGTCTTCAGTGGACCGAAGGGAAGCCTTCCTTTGTGGGGAACAGGCGGTGGCATGGGGAGTTTCGGGTAGGCGCAGCGTCATGGTGGGCATGAAGCGCATCCAAGAGAGTCCCTACCTCATCGAGTACGTCCCCATTCCCGTGGGTCGCGTGGCCAACCGGGAAAAGAAGATCCCTAAAGATTGGATTGCTCCTTCCGGGACGGACCTTACGGAGGAATTCATCGCTTATGCGGCGCCACTGCTTGGGGATCAGGTCCTGCCGATGTTCCTGCGCTTGGACCCAAGCATTCTGCCCGATCCCTTTGCCCCAGGGGAGCCTCGGACCCCCTGAGGGGAAAATGCGCTCGGGCTTCTTCGCCAGCGCCAAGGCCTAGGGCCCATTACCCTATGCTGAAGCGCCCTTTCAATAACTTTGCTAAGAATTGGCCTGAAAAGCCTGCCAATGAAAAGAAGGCACCCGGGGCTCGAAGGGGCCCCTGAAGGGGGACGTAATGCAAAAATCTGCCCCTCAAAGCTCGGCAATTGGCGTGTTATGCAGGCAATAAAATGTGGTATAATGACGATATCGATTAACACATGTTAAATCTAGGAGGATGAAACGTATGAATAAGCGTGTATCTGCCATGGTCCTTTCATTGGTCATGGCGGGCTCTGTTTTGGCGGGATGTAAGCCAACTGCTCCTGCAACCAATCCATCCAAGGACACGAAGGCGACCACCCCGACCACGGGAGGCGCAACGACTCCCTCGGATAAGCCCGTGGATATTACCGGGAAGAGCTTTGGGATGTCGACGGATGAAGGCGGCAAGGGCGACAAATCGTTCAACGATGCGGCCATTGCCGGCTTGGACAAGATCAAGAGTGAATACAAACTGGATTACAAGCTCATCGAAACCAAGGACGCCAACCAAATTCAGTAGAACCTTGAAACCATCGCCAATGTTAACGAGTTGTCGGTAACCGTCGGATACAAGATGATCAATGCGGTAAAGAATGTTTCGAGCATGTTCCCCGATAAGAAATTCATGCTGGTGGATGGGGTGGTGGATAAACCCAACGTCAAGAACGTTCTCTTCAAAGAACATGAAGGTTCCTTCCTGCTGGGAGTCGTCGCCGGTTTAATGACCAAGACCAATAAAATTGGGTTCATCGGCGGGGTGGAAAGCGACGTCATCGGACGCTTTGAATCCGGGTTCGCTGCGGGCGTTACAAGCGTCAACCCCGAAGCTGGAAAGCTCTTGACGCCCCAAGGCAAAGCGCCACATGGTGAATTTGTCTCCTACGCCGGAAACTTCTCGGATACGGCTAAAGGAAAAGAAATCGCAAAAGACATGTACAACCGCGGCGCAGACATCGTATATCATGCAGCCGGCGGCGTAGGCATCGGATTGTTTGATGCCGCACAGGAAATGAAGAAGTACGCCATGGGCGTGGACGCCGACCAAGCCGCCATCATCCCGGACAAAGCCAACGTGATTTTGGTTTCCATGATGAAGCGCGTCGACGTTGCTGTTTATGACACCGTAAAAGAATATCTCCAAGGCTCCTTTAAGGGCGGGATGGAAAACCTCGGCCTGAAGGAAGATGCTGTAGGTCTCTCTCCCACCTTGCACCCCGATCTTAAGGCAAGAAAAGACATCTTAGATAAGGTCGAAGAGTTCAAGGGAAAGATTGTCAGTGGCTCCCTTGTTGTTCCTGGAACCCTGGAAGAGCTGAAAAAGTTCAAACCCTAGAGCGCAAAGGATCCTAAAAAACAGCCCTTAGCCAGATGGTTTTTACCATCTGGCTCTATTTTCTAATAAAAAGCATACGCAACGCTTTTTAACGAAAGGAACTCAAAGGGAAAGGGACTAAGATGGAAAAAGTAATTGAGATGAAAGGCATCACCAAGATTTTTCCAGGCGTCATCGCCAACGAAAAAGTGGATTTTGACCTCTTAAAGGGTGAAATTCACGTGCTGTTGGGCGAGAATGGAGCAGGAAAAACCACCCTGATGAACGTCCTTTATGGACTCTATCAGCAAGAAGAAGGCAGCCTTTTTGTCAACGGCAAGGAAGAGAAAATAGGAAGCCCGGCGCGGGCCATTGAACTGGGAATCGGCATGATTCATCAGCATTTTATGCTGGTGGACATTTTTACCGTGACCGAAAATATAATTTTGGGCAACGAGCCCCTGAAAGGGGGAACGGTGGATATGGAACAAGCTCGCAAAGAAGTAAAGGCCTTGGCGGATCGCTACGGCTTCCAGATCCATCCCGACGATCTCATCAAAGACATTACGGTGGGACAGCAACAAAAGGTGGAAATCCTTAAGGCGCTCTACCGCAACACCGATATTCTGATTTTGGACGAACCCACTGCAGTGCTGACGCCCCAGGAAATTGATGAGCTGGAAATTATTTTGAGAAATCTGACGAAGGAAGGCAAATCGGTGATTCTCATCACTCATAAGTTGAAAGAAATCATGCGGATGTCCGATCGCGTTACCATCTTACGCCGCGGCAAAGTGGTGGGTCAGGTGGCCACAGGGGAAACCGATATTTCTGAGCTTGCCGAACTCATGGTAGGCCGAAAGGTCAAGCTCTTTGTGGATAAAGAGCCCCATGAACCCGGCGAAGCCATGCTTTGCGTCAAAGGATTGAACTATAAGGATGAGCGCGGCGTCTTGAAGGTTAAAAACCTCTCGTTCACAGCCCGGCGAGGCGAGATCTTAGGCATTGCCGGCGTGGACGGCAACGGCCAAGCCGAACTTGTGGATCTTTTGACGGGACTTTTAAAGCCGGCCTCGGGCTCCATTCTTCTCGAGGGAGAGGAAGTTGCGGGCAAAAGCTGTGCCAAAATCATCGAGGAGGGAATCTCCAGCATCCCGGAGGATCGCCACAAAAGAGGATTGGTTTTGGATTTTCCGCTTTATGAAAACGCCATTTTGGGACAGCATCGGCGAAAACAGTTTAGCCGAGGAATTTCGTTGAATTATCCTTTCATTAAGGAATACACCCGCGGACTCATCCGGGACTTTGACATTCGAACGCCCAGCGACTCCGTTCCAGCACGCAGCCTCTCGGGAGGCAATCAGCAAAAGCTCGTAGCGGCCCGAGAGATCAGCAAGGACCCCAAAGTCCTTATCGCGGCGCAGCCTACGCGCGGCTTGGACGTGGGAGCGATAGAATACATCCATAAACGGATCATTGCCGAGCGCGATAAGGACAAAGCCGTGTTGTTGGTCTCCTTGGAATTGGATGAAGTCATGGCTCTCTCCGACCGCATTGCGGTGATTTATGATGGAGAAATCCAGACCATCTTGAATGCTGAGGAGGCAAACGAGCACAAGCTGGGCATCCTCATGGCCGGGGGAACCCTCCAAGAGGAGCGAAAGGCCGAAGTTCTAAAACAAGAGGCCAAGGAACTGCGAAATCAAATGGCGCAGGAGGAGGCTTCTTTGACTGCACCGTCCACGCCCCGTCCACAGCCCCAAATGAAGGAGGATCATCCCCATGGCAAATAAGGATCAATCCAGGAATTTGGAGCGGTTCCTGCCCCTCGTGACGCCCCTGGTGTCCCTCGCTCTGGCGCTTCTTATTTCCCTTTTCATCGTCTACTACACCATTCCGAATTTGACCTTCGGGGCCACCACCAAGCTCTTTTTCAAGTCCTTGTTCGATGCAAACTTCAAGGACACCCGCGCGGTGTCGGACTTTTTGGTCAATACCACTCCGTTAATTTTCACTGGTCTTGCACACTGTCTGGCCTTTCGTTCAGGGCTCTTCAACATCGGAGTAGAGGGGCAATTTACTGTGGCGGCCATCACCGCGGCCGCCATTGGGTTAATTCCCGGCCTACCCTTTTTCATCCACATCCCCTTGGTCATTCTAGGGGCCGTGGCGGCGGGGGCTCTTTGGGCCTTCATTCCCGGCTTTTTCAAAGCCACCCGGGGCACCAATGAAGTAGTCAACACCATCATGATGAACTATATTGCGATGCATCTTTATAACTACATCATCCGTCACCCCCTGCACATTCCCAATACGGTGGCAACCAAGACCATTGAACCATCCGCTTTTTTATGGCGTTTTCTTGGGGATCGTTACCGGGTAAATTTTGGTCTTTTTCTGGCGCTGGGCATCGGCATCCTCGTGTGGTACTTCCTCACAAAAACAAAGCTGGGCTATGAGTTGCGGGCTACAGGCCTCAACATGTATGCGGCCGAATATGGCGGCATCAACCGGAAAAAGGGCATCATCGTGGCCATGGTGCTCTCAGGAGCTCTCGCCGGGATGGCGGGCGCCGTTCAAATTATGGGACCGGAACACTCAGCGAAGGAACTGGCCGCCTTCGCAGGCTTTGGCTTCAACGGGATCGCAGTGGCTCTTTTAGCCAAATCCAATCCCTTAGGCGTCTTATTCTCCGCCATGCTTTTCGGGGCTTTAATCAATGCGGGCCCATATATGCAGATCATGGGCATCTCCAAGGATCTTGGCTACATCATCCAGGCTTTGGTCATCCTCTTTGTGGCCGCGGACTACGTTTGGAAGATTCTCTTGGATAAAAAGAAAAAGATGGAGGTAAAAAAGCATGAGTGATCAAACCATTCAGATGGGCTTTTGGGTGGCCTTTTTAGCGGCGACCTTGCGCATTGCCACGCCATTGATTCTCACGTCCCTAGGAGGCGTCATCAATGAAAAATCCGGCGTGACCAACATCGGACTGGAAGGAATTATGGTCATGGGCGCCTTTTTTGCGGTGGTGGGTTCTGAGTACACCCACAACCCTTGGATCGGCCTTCTCACCGGGATCGTTGCAGGGATTGTTACTGCAGGCATCCATGCCTTCTTATCCATTACACTAAAAGCGGATCAAATCATTTCCGGTACCGCCATCAACACCCTGGCGACGGCGTTGCCGTCCATGCTGCTGTTTATCCTCTTTGGGATGCAAAGCCAATCCGAAGGGGTCCACCGTATTGAGTATTCGGAGGGCGTCCGCTCGGCCTTGGGGTCCATTCCTCTCATCGGCACCTTTCTTTTGCAGCTCAACTACATGGTCTATTTTGCCATCTTTATGGCGATCTTCTTGACCTTCATGTTCAATCGGTCCCGCTGGGGCCTTCGGTTGAAGGCCGTGGGGGAGCACCCCAAAGCTGCGGATACATTGGGGATCAACGTCATTAAGACCCGATATAAAGCCGTGATTTTTTCGGGGATCCTTGCGGCCATGGGGGGCGCGTCCCTCTCCATTGTCTCTGGCAACATTTATCGGGACGGCATGATCAACGGTCGGGGCTTTATCGCGTTGGCCGCCATGATCTTTGGAAACTGGACCCCCCTTGGGGCCCTCGGCGCTTCGCTACTCTTTGGCGCCGCGGAAGCGCTGCAGATTCGCAGCCAGTCCATCGGCTTACCCTTGCCCACGGAGTTCTACTACATCTTGCCCTACCTTTTGACCATGGTCGCCATCACCGCGTTCGGGAAAAAATCCCATATGCCCGCGGCGCTTGGGAAACCTTATGAAAAAGGCCAGCGCTAATCTAGGGCAGGCATCCCGTCGCCGCCGCTCAAATAAGCCCTTTATAAGGTGGTTTTGGGCGGCGGCGACTCTATGTTTCCCTTTAGAGCTGCTTGGACGAAATCGTTAAATCAATACCACACAGCAAAACGTACGCGGTAAATAAGAGCCCCTAGATTCCTCTCCCGAATGAGGGTAGAATCTGGGGGCTCCTTCTATAGGCTGTCCGATGCGATGTTCACGTGATCTGGCAATGGATAAGACCAAGCAAGCAGTTCCTTTCATTTTTCATCGGTTTGCCGGTGTGGACTCAATTCGTCCAAGCGGTATTTGATATCTTCGAAGGGGGCCGTCGATTCGCTTTTGCCGTCTCAACCAGGCTGTAGATAACTGCACTGGACTTTGCCCCGGCTACACTTGTGCAAAATAAGAAGTTTTTCCTTGCCACCACAACCTCCTTCATGCCTCGCTTTGTTCGGGGGTTGGGGATTTCAAAATTTGGGTTTTCCAGAAGGTAGGAAGGTGGGGCCGCTGATTGATGCTATAGGGGATGGCTTCCCCTGGGTTGGTTTTTACGGTTCGGTTCTTTCTTGTCTTATGGAGCCATGCCTTCAAAGTGGAGCAAGTCCAGTCAGAATAGGTGGAGCAAGTACGGTCCAAATAGCGAGGGAAATGAAAAACTTCAAAAGGTATGAAATGTGAAAAAATAGGGCGCAAAAGGGCTAAGTTATTCTCTGGAAATCCTTTAAATTGTGCGCAAAAGGGAATCGGATTGATATAATTGAACCATCAAAATTTGTGAGGTGATTTTTATGCGGTTGACTCTTCCCCTCCTCATCGTCCTAATTTACATGGTGGCCATGCTCCTTGTGGGCTATTTCACCAACAAACTCGCCATCAAGTCCAGCACGGACTACATGATTGCCGGTCGCCGCATGGGCGTTTTGATGATCGCAGCCAGTTTGTCGGCCAACAACATTGGCGGCGGCTCCACTATGGGGGTCGCCACGCGAGCCTTCGGGATCTGGGGCATGAGCGCTGCTTGGTATGTTTTGGCGGCCTCAGTGGCCATGATTCCGCTGGCTTGGTTTGCCCCGAAAATTCGAAAAACCATGGCGGTCACCATTCCTGAGGTGGTGACTCGGCGCTTTGGCGATGTGGCAGGCACCTTGACGGCTCTTTTGAACATTGTGGCGCTTTTTTTCTTGACGGCATCCCAGGTTTTGGCTTCGGGTACCGTGGTGAGCGTCCTCACGGGCATCCCCATGAACGTCAGCATCCTCATCAGCGGATTGGTGATCATTGTCTATACCACCATGGGCGGCATGATCGCCGATCAGATTTCTGACTTGGTGCAGTTTTTTGTGATCCTTGGGGGACTGGCCGTTGCGTTGCCCTTCATCGTTTCTGGAGCGGGCGGATGGCAAGCCATCTCAGCGAAGCTACCGCCGGTGAAATTGGACTTTTTCGCCGTGGGCTGGGTAACCATTTTAGGGTTGATCTTCAATTACTTTTGCACCTTCTTATCCGGACCGGAAATGGTTTCGCGCTTCTCTTCGGCCAAAGATGAGCGATCGGCGCAAAAAGCCTCCGTTCTCGCCGCCCTTCTCATGGCCCTCATGGCGTTCATCCCCACCGTCATCGGCTTGGTTTCCTACGCCATGGATCCGGCCTTGGATGGCGGGAAGGGGACGTCGGCCTTGATGTTTGCAACCACTCATTACGCTCCGGTATGGGTTACGGGCCTCATCGCCGCCTCCATTGTGGCGGCCACGATGTCCAGCGCCGACTCCAACCTCCTTTGCGCATCCACCATGCTGGTGCGCGACCTCTACATGAAGTACGTTAAAAAAGAAGTGCCGGATCGCAAAGTCATCTTTCTGACACGTTGCTGCAACGTCTTCATCTGCCTTCTTTCCATGGGCATTGCCCTCTTCCAGATCAACATCGTCACCTTAAATCTTTTTGCCTTTGCCCTACGCTCGGCCGGTCCCTTTGCGGCGTATGCCTTTGGGCTGAGTGTGCCCAAGGCCTCACGGCACTCGGGGCTGGTCTCCATCCTCGTAGGCTCCATCGCCGTCGTGTATTGGCAGATCGCACACGCCAATCATCCCGTGCTGCCCATCGTCTTTGGCTGTTTGGTCGGTACGGCCGCATTCTTCCTTACGACGTTCTTAGAGCGTGGTAATGTGGCGCCTTCGGCCTATGAAGCAAAAGATGAATAGGGAAAAGGGAAGCCTCTAAAACCCAAAAGCCTTTCAGGGAGTGCTTGGGCGCTCCCCGAGCGAAAAACCTAAAGAGTCCTTAGGGACCGAGGGTGGATCCTTTGGTCGGGGGATTTAACTGAGCAAGCGGCAACGCTAGGGAGTTGCTGTTTGCCTTTTTTTGAGATTAAGGCTTTCTTCGAATCTGGAGCAAACGATAGAAAAAAGGGATGAAGTGAGGTTGTCTGAGGATTTCACAAATATAAATAGGGGTTCATGAATTCCCTTTAATCCTTGAGAGAGGGAGTCTTCGAACCAACCAAGAAAGATTGGGGGCGGCTTTAAAATCCCAAGAAGCTCCAGGGTAAGAAACCAAGGTCTTGGGACAAATAGGGCCTATTGTCCCAGTTGACAGCCGTTCTCAAGGCGAGTAGATTAATCTTGCAAGATCAATCTTGCAAGATTAATCTACTCGGAGGAAAGCAAAATGAAGGAAATTATGGAATTTTTTGGGGACGTCAATACCCCAGTGGCCCTAGCTACAGTGAACGGAGAGGTCCCCAGCGTTCGGTTCTTCTCCTTTAAGATGGAGGTGGACGGAAAACTTTATTTTCTGACCTCCAAAAAGAAGAGCGTATACCACAATTTGGAAAAGAACCCAAGAGTCGAGATTTGCTCGTTGCCCAACAGCAAGCAAGAATGGGTGCGCCTGAAGGCTACGGTGGTCTTTGACGATCAGCTGGAGCTTAAAAAGCAGGCCTTCTCCTTGTTGCCTCTTTTGGAAAAAGCGTATGGCACCCCGGAAAATGAAGACATTGCGCTCTTCTACCTAAAAGACATTGATGCGAAAAAATATTCTCTTTTAGGCACTGTAGAATCCATCTGGGCCTAAGAATCGCTGCGTTTCGAGCGGATGAGTGGCCTGAAGAACGCTTAGCCTGTGACGATAAGGGATCGTCGATGCCCCTGAACAAAAAAAGAGGCAACATAGGGGTTTGGCTCACTGGCAAACCTTGAGACACGTCCGGCTCCTTTTGGGGGCGCCTTGATCCTTGTTTTTGGTCGGGTAATAGTACAAGCTTTGGCAGCTAGAAATACAATCGAGTCATTGGCAGTCCCGACTTTAAAGACGACCCTAGAAGAGGATGAAATGCTTTAGGGAGGAAAGAAGGGGCTGCCAATTGCTCACCTCGATTCCCTCCGAGAGTTGTGCTTTTTAAAAGGGAACTCCTTTTCCCGAATCCGACCCATCCCCGCAAGAAACGACCGAACCATGGAGTTACTGCAAGTGTTCCGAAGAACCATCGGCCCCATGGTGCGCTCAAAGAAGCGAAAGGTATTGGGCAAAACATGGTCAAAGAACGATCCCAGACTAATGGATCCATTTACGGGGAAGTCGAATCCTTTTCATTCTCTGATTTTATGGCATCGATCCGAAAGTCCCTTGATCCCAATAAACTTGCGGAGAGTCTCAATAAGCGGCTTAAGCGAATTGTAAAAGGCAAGGAACGGTTTCCCAACGAGGAGGCTCTGGAACGAATGGTCTGCACGAGCTATCTTGAGGACAACGTTAAAAACGAGGGCCAGCGACATCCTGGATTCAGCAAAGCCTGCTATGAGTGGATGCCGTTGTTTGAATAGAAGTTCCCCCGCTCTTGCAAATAGGAGCCAGGGATGGTCGGGGAGCGTCGCAGAGGGGAAAAATAGAACAAAGGGTCATTGGGACGTCTCTGGAGTTCTCGTTTACCTTCCCTTAAAGACCTGTTTGACAAGACCCAGCCTTCTAGTCGGGTGAGCTGGAGCACGGATCCACCTAAATGAGAACGCTACAGGAGGTTCCACAACACTCTTTTCACTACCTATGGACGTTATCGAGTAACGAAAAAAGCAGAGGAAGAAGGCACCGATATCCTGACAGACTTCTTGGTCAGAAGATCGGTGCTTTTATTTTGCGCTTACGAACGATGGTTCAAACGTAAAAAGGGAGTCGGGATTCGAAGACTGGATGGGTCCTAAATGAGTTTTTTTGGAGGGGTACGGTTGAAACAGCATAGGAAGGCAGAATAGGAAGGGGAAGTTCGCTATAATGAGAGAGGAACGAGAGGGTATCGTGAATTTTCCTGAAGGAGCAACGCATCAATGAAAGTTCGATTCAACCGCACGGCTTGGCACAATGAAACCGGGGTCTTGACCAATTTTGAACAAGGGGTGGAAGCGCCCAAAGGCTGCTCCATGGGCGTTTTGATGGAGCGATACCTTACCCAGTATTTGCCTCAGAGTCTTCCCTCGGAGAAGGATTATTGGTGCGTTGTGGCGGTAGGGGAAAAAGGGTATCGAACCCTTGGCTGGGTGGAGGCGGGAGTATTTCAACCGCAGTTTTCAAAAGAGGAGCAGGCGCAGGAGTTCTTTGGCGAGAAACGCACCCCGATGCTTTTGGCCGTGGCGAAAAAGGCTCGGGAGGTGCAAGCGCAACCCTTGGATCCTAAAGAGTTTTTGTGGAACGAATTGCCGTCCCCGATTCGAGTGGACACCAAGGGGCGGAAAATCTTGTCCCTTTGTTGCGCCATTGCCGCTTTGTTGTCCGTCGTCGCCTTCGTCATCCATTTCATTCGTACCAGCGAAGTGCTGACGATGGCAGTGGTGGTGCTTTTGCTTTCCCTTCCGGCCACCTATTTCTCTTTGCATTGGAGCCGCACCATGATCTTTGGGTCCAATTTCATTTTGTACCGCAATCGATCCAATCAAAATGAAACATTTACCGCCAATGAATTGGATCATGTGGCCTGGGCGGATGAACGGGCTAAGCTTCAGTTTGTCTTTCGCTACGAAGTGAAAGAGCGTAATTTCATCTCCGCCAGCGTACCGGAATATTGGGAGCTTTTGATTTGGGCCATTCGCAATGACATTCCCTTGTACACATCTTGGAAGGATTAGCCTTTTCAAAGAGTTTACATGTGATCGGGCGAATTCTTAATAATCGGTGTTTACAATGAGAGGGGGAAGGCTATAATGGAAGTGGAACAAGATTGTCCCGAACGGGACAAAATTGTTCCCGGAGGATACGATGAATGAATTTCTGACCTTGGGACGTCGTATTTTGCCTGAAGCGATGAGCTTACTTCAGCGCCGTTTCGACATCCTCTCCACTCTAGCCGGAGACGAGCTTTTGGGTCGCCGTCAGCTGGCGGCCAAAACCGGATACTCCGAACGCATTGTGCGACAGGAAGTGGATTTTCTCAATCGCGAGAATCTTTTGGACATCCTGCCTCGAGGCATCCGCCTGACCAAAGAAGGTCAAGAGACCCTAAATCATCTGAGGCTTTGGCTGCATGAATTGCTGGAATTGGAGGACCTCTCGGAAAAAGTCAGGCAACGCTGTGCGTTCGAGGACGTTCTGATTGTTCCAGGCGATGCCGACGAAGACGAAAAAACATTATCTGAAATTGGACGCTTAGCGGCCCGGGAGCTTTTTTCTTGCCTGCGCACTGATTCTGTGGTGGCCCTAACCGGTGGCAACAGCATCAAGGCCATGGTCGAAGCCGCTCCGCGGCGAAAAGAGTGGCCGGGAGTCACCATAGTCCCGGCTCGTGGCGGAGTGGGCCCCCGCTACAACATTCAGTCCAATACCTTGGCCGGCCGTTTGGCCGATGCCTTGGGCGCGGTGGGGCGGATTTTAAATTTGCCCGACTCCATCAGTGAAAAAGCCCTCAACGCCATGTTGCGGGAAGCCGAAGTTGCCCAGACCGTCCGATTGATCCGCCGGGCGGACATCGTGGTGGCCGGTGTCGGAGACGCCATCACCATGGCGCGCCGTCGGGGCCTCACGGAAGAGGGCATCGAAGAGCTCAAAAAAGCTGGAGCTTTAGGTGAATTCTTCGGTTGTTACTACGATGCCAAAGGCTGCATCGTCAGCCAAAGCGCCAGCGTCGGTCTTTCCCTAGAAGACGTGGCCCGAGCCCGCAAGGTTTTGGTCCTCGCGGGGGGCGCTAAAAAAGCCCGAGCGCTTTGCGCCGTGGACTTTCATCGTCTGGGTGCGACCCTCATTACGGATGAAGGGGCTGCCCGAGCCATAGCAAATCTGCCTTCGGGCAATGCAACATACACCCAAACCAAACCACAAGGAGAAATCCAGGAGGAATGAAAATGGAACAAATCAAAGTAGGCGTGAACGGATTCGGACGGATCGGCAAGCTCGCAACCATGGCCGCATTGGAGAACGATGAGGTGCAGGTGGTCGCCATCAACGATCCCTTTATGGATCTGGACTACATGAAGTACATGCTCACCCACGACACCGTGCACGGCGGCTACAAAGGCACCGTGGAGGTGGATGAGGCGAACAATCTGCTCATCGTCAACGGAGAGAAAATCAAAGTGTATGCAGAGAAAGATCCTGCAGCCATCGGCTGGAAGGAAGCGGGAGCGGAATATGTGCTCGAGTGCACGGGTCTTTTTACGAAGACCGAGGATGCAAAAAAACACTTGGCCGGCGGCGCTAAGAAAGTCATTATTTCGGCTCCTTCTGCAGACGCTCCCATGTTTGTGATGGGCGTGAACAACCAAACCTATGATTCCTCCATGGAGATCATCTCCAACGCCTCTTGCACCACCAACTGCTTGGCGCCCATCGCCAAGGTTTTGAACGACAAGTTTGGCATGGTGGAAGGATTGATGACAACGGTCCACGCCACCACCGCCACACAAAAGACGGTGGACGGACCCTCCAAGAAGGACTGGCGTGGCGGACGGGCTGCTTCGGCCAACATCATCCCCTCCTCCACAGGAGCCGCCAAGGCTGTGGGCAAGGTAATCCCTGAACTCAACGGGAAATTGACGGGCATGAGCTTCCGCGTTCCGACCATTGATGTCTCTGTAGTGGATCTGACCTGCCGTTTGGAGAAGCGCGCTACCTATGAGGAAATCAAAGCCGCCATGAAGGAGGCCGCCGAGGGAGAACTCCAAGGGATTTTGGGCTACACGGAAGACGACGTGGTCTCCAGTGACTTCATTCACGACAAGAGAACCTCAATTTTTGATGCGAAGGCCGGCATCGCGCTGACCGATCAATTTGTCAAGGTGGTGTCTTGGTACGACAACGAATGGGGTTATTCCAACAAATTGGTGGACCTCACCGCCTACGTGGCGAAAATGGACCGCGAAGGTAAGTAATTCAGCGGGGAAGAGAGCAAAGGCCCACTCCGGGCCCTTTCCCCATCCAGCTAAGGGGGCCGGTGGAGTGCAAGCAATTGATCTGCCGGCCCCTTCGTTTCTCCTTGACCCCGACCTTATTTTGGGGGATGGATTCCGATGGGTGCCATCGATCCGTCCCACGGAGGATGCTATGATTTATAATAAAAAAACCGTACGGGATGTCTCTTTTCAAGGAGCGGCCACCCTTGTTCGGTGTGATTTCAATGTACCCATGAAAGATGGCGTGATCACGGATGAGTCCCGCATTTTAGGGGCGCTCCCCACCATCCGCTACCTCATGGACCAAGGGGCGAAAGTCATCCTTTGCTCCCACCTTGGCAAGGCCAAAGGACCCGATCCCTCCTTGTCTCTTGAAAGCGTCGCTCAGCGATTGACGCATCATTTGGGCCGGCCCGTGCTCTTTGCCAAGGACGATTGCGTCGTGGGGGAGGAAGCCAAAAAAGGAGCGGCGTCCCTAAAGCCCGGCGAGGTGATGCTCCCGGAAAATACCCGTTTTCGCCCGGAGGAGAGCAAGAACGATCCGCTCTTTTCCAAGGAATTGGCGTCCCTTGCCACAATATACGTGAACGATGCCTTCGGATCTGCCCATCGAGCCCATGCCTCCACTGAAGGGGTGACGCATTTCCTGAGCCCTTGCGTGGCAGGGTTTTTAATTGAAAAAGAACTTCAATTTTTGGGGGATGCCGTAAATCACCCGAAACGCCCCTTTGTTGCTATTTTAGGGGGGGCAAAAGTTTCCGACAAAATCAAGGTCATTGACGCCCTCTTGGAGAAGGTAGATACCTTAATCATCGGCGGTGGGATGGCGTATACGTTCTTGAAAGCTCAGGGCTATGATATCGGGCAATCCCTCCTAGAAGAGGATCGTTTAGAGTACGCCAAGGACATGATGGAAAAAGCGCGCCAACGAGGCGTTGCGCTGCTGTTGCCCATCGATCATGTGGTGGGCGATGGATTCCGCGAAGAGGCTCACGCATCGGTGACTGAGGGGGCCTCCATCGGCGAGGGACTCATGGGCATGGACATCGGCCCGGCCACCATCGCCAGCTACCGAAAAGCCATTGAAGGGGCTAAGACCGTGATCTGGAACGGCCCCATGGGTGTTTTTGAATTCCCAGCCTTCGAAAAGGGCACCAAAGAAGTGGCTCAGGCCATGGCACAATGCGATGCCGTGACCATCATTGGCGGCGGGGATTCGGCGGCGGCCGTTCATCAATTCCATCTCGCCGAAAAAATGACCCATATTTCCACGGGAGGCGGCGCCTCCTTAGAGTTCCTGGAGGGGGTCAGCCTCCCGGGAATCGCAGCATTGGACGACAAGGAGGAACAAGCGCAATGAGAACCCCGGTAATTGCTGGAAACTGGAAAATGAACCACACCCTGCCTCAAGCCATCGCCATGGTGGACGCCTTTCTTCCCTTGGTGGAGGACGCCTCCTGTGAGGTGCTCTTGTGCGTCCCGTTTATTCACCTGCCGGCCCTTGTGGAAAAAACCAAGGGAAGTGCCGTAAAGATTGGGGCACAGAATTTGTATTTTGAAGAAAATGGCGCCTTTACGGGTGAAATCAGTGCGCCCATGCTTAAGGATTTGGGCGTCAGCCACGTTATCGTCGGCCACTCGGAGCGTCGGGAAATTTTTGGTGAAACGGATGAATGGGTGAATCAAAAGGTCCATGCAGCCTTTCGCCATGGACTGATCCCCATCCTTTGCTGCGGCGAAACGCTGCAGATGCGGGAGAAGGGGCAAACCAAGGCCCATTTACAGCATCAGATCCGCGAGGGTCTCAAGGGGCTCAGCGAGGAACAGGCTGAGCAGATCATCATTGCCTATGAGCCCATTTGGGCCATTGGCACGGGGAAGACCGCCACAGCCCAAGAAGCCAATGAAACCATTGCAAGCATTCGACAAACCGTGGCGCAAGAATACCGCGATGAAATTGCTCAAAAGGTCCGCATTCAGTACGGCGGATCCGTGAAGCCCTCCACCATTAAAGAGCAAATGTCCATGTCGGATATTGACGGCGCTTTGGTGGGCGGGGCCTCCTTGAAGGCTGAAGAATTCAGCCAGATTGTGCTGTTCGACCGCTAGGCTCGAACACGAAGACAAAAGATAAAGCCGCGCCCAAGACGCCTTCGGGGGCCTTTGGAGTTCGGCGGATTGGAAAAGAGGAACGATCATGAAAAAACCTGTCATGCTGATGATCCTGGATGGCTTTGGCCTCAGCGATCAGCCCGAAGGGAACGCGGTGACCCAAGCGAAAAAGCCCAATTTTGACCACTACTGGGCCGCCTACCCCCACACCACCTTGAATGCTTCTGGGTTGGCGGTGGGGCTGCCCGAAGGGCAAATGGGAAATTCCGAAGTGGGCCACATGAACATTGGCGCCGGCCGAGTCGTCTACCAGGAATTAACGCGGATCCATGAAATGATCCGCAGCGGCGCTTTTTATAACAATGAGGCGCTCAACCACGCCATGGATAACGCCAAGCAAGAAGGCCGAGCGTTGCATCTTATGGGCTTGGTTTCCGATGGAGGGGTGCATTCCCACATCGACCACATCAAAGCCCTACTCCATATGGCGAAGCTTCGGGGCGTGGAGCGGGTCTTCCTTCATGCCTTTATGGATGGACGCGATACCTCACCGACGTCGGGGGTGGGCTTTTTAAAAACCCTTGAAGAAGTTATGGCTCAAGAAGGCGTCGGGCGCATTGCCAGCGTGAGCGGACGATACTACGCCATGGATCGGGACAACCGCTGGGAGCGCATCGAGAAGGCTTATGACGCCATGGTCCGTGGCGTGGGCGTTAAGTGGAAAAGTGCCGTTGAGGGCATGAACGCTTCTTACGCACAGGGGGTCACGGATGAATTCATTTCGCCTTCTGTGGTGGAAGAAGGAGGAACCCCCATCGGCTCGATTCACGCCAAGGACTCGGTTATTTTCTTCAATTTCCGTCCGGATCGGGCTCGGGAGATGACCCGAGCGCTCAACGACCAAGCGTTTGCGCATTTCACGCGCCCCGACTTGTCCTTAGTTTTTGTGACCATGACGCAGTACGACAGTACGCTTTCGGGCGTTGAGGTGGCGTATCCCCCTCAAAAGCTCACCCATATGTTGGGCGAGCTGGTTGCTGCGGCCGGGAAAAAGCAGTTGCGCATCGCAGAGACGGAAAAATACGCCCACGTCACGTTCTTCTTCAACGGAGGCGTGGAGGCGCCCGCTCAGGGAGAGGACCGAATCTTGGTGCCTTCCCCTAAGGTAGCGACTTACGATTTGATGCCCCAAATGAGCGCTCAAGGCGTCACCGACCGGGTGATCCGCGCCATGGAAGAAACCGACTATGACATGATCGTCTTGAATTACGCCAACTGCGACATGGTGGGGCACACGGGCGTGTTGCCGGCCGCTGTGGAAGCGGTGGAGTTTTTGGACGCAGCGATGAAACAGGTTATTGATGCGGTGCTCGCCCAAGGCGGCAGCGTGTTTGTCACGGCCGATCACGGCAATGCCGAACAGCTGTTGGACCCCGTGACGAAGGCCCCCTTCACCTCGCACACCACAAACCCGGTGCCGTTTTTGTACATCACCAAGGAGCCCCAAAAGACGCTCCGGGCGGACGGAATCCTCTCAGACATCGCGCCCACGATGCTCGAGGAGATGGGCATGCCCATTCCGCAAGAGATGACCAGCCACAGCTTGTTTTTGTCCCCGACGCCCTAAAGCCATTCTCATGGCTCTCTTGGCAGAGCCCATTCCCACGCCATAACTATAAAAAAAAAAGAGGTATTCTATGAAACAGTATGTAGAAATTGTAGATGTTTTTGCCCGTCAGATCCTGGATTCTCGGGCCTTCCCCACCGTAGAAGTGGAAGTTACGCTGGAAGACGGAACCGTCGGCCGCGCCGCAGTGCCCTCAGGAGCCTCCACCGGCGAATTTGAAGCGGTTGAGCTGCGTGACGGCGATGCGACTTTTTTCCGGGGCAAAGGCGTCTTGAAAGCCGTAAATCACGTCAATGAAGTCTTGGCACCGGAACTCATCGGCATGAACGTTTTGGACCAGCCCCTCATCGATGAGATCATGCTGGAATTAGACGGCACGAAAAACAAGCAAAAGCTTGGTGCCAACGCCATCCTAGGCGTTTCTTTGGCCTGCGCCAAGGCTGCTTCGGGCTACTTGGGGCTCTCTCTTTACGAATACATCGGCGGAGTGAACGCAAAGGTGTTGCCCGTACCCATGATGAACATCATGAACGGCGGTGCTCATGCCGACAACAACATTGACTTCCAAGAATTCATGATCATGCCCGTGGGCGCCGAAGACTTTTCTCAGGCGATGCAGATCGGCGCGGAAATCTATCATTCCTTAAAAGCCGTTCTCAAAGAGCGCAAGCTGGCTACGGGCGTTGGCGATGAAGGGGGCTTCGCTCCAGATCTCGCCAACAATGAGGAGGCCATTCAGGTCATCATGGAAGCGATTGAAAAAGCAGGCTTCACCCCTGGGGAAGACGTCATGCTAGCCATGGATCCTGCCGTATCGGAAATCTATAAGGATGGGTTCTATCATTTGGCTGGCGAAGGCCGCAAGCTGACCTCCGATGAAATGGTGGACTATTGGGAAGAAATCACCAAAAAATACCCCATCATCTCCTTGGAAGACGGAATGGATGAAGAGGATTGGGAAGGGTGGAAAAAGCTCACCGACCGCATTGGCGACCGCGTTCAGCTCGTGGGAGATGATCTGTTTGTCACCAACGTGGAGCGCTTGAAAAAAGGCATTGACTTAGGCGTTGCCAACTCCATTCTCATCAAGCTCAACCAGATCGGATCCCTGACGGAAACCTTGGAGGCGATTCAAATGGCCCACCGCGCCGGGTATACGGCCGTGATCTCCCATCGCTCCGGGGAAACGGAAGATACCACCATCGCCGATCTTTGCGTAGCGGTCAACGCAGGGCAAATCAAAACGGGAGCTCCAGCCCGTTCCGAGCGTGTGGCAAAATACAATCAGTTGTTGCGCATTGAAGAAGAATTGGCGGAGTCGGCTCAATTTAATGGCCTGGACAGCTTCTTCAACATCAAGACCGCGAAGTAGCTGGAAAAGCTAAGGGTTTTAGCAATTTCTCATAGATTGGTCACCCCTTGTTCAAACACTTGGACAAGGGGTGGCCTATAATGAGGATGTGGGGGGTATTGCACAATCGGCCCCATAAGAAAGCCGCTCCATTGGGCGCGGAGTCTTTCGACGAGTAAGGAGCGAGTAAGGAGGAACCAATACATGGCTATGAGTAAAAAGCTCTTGGATTTATTCAACGAGCAAATCAAGTACGAGTATGATTCGCGAAACGTTTATTTTGGCATGGAGTCTTACCTGCGGGATTTAAGTTGGGACGGGTTTGCCAATTTCTTCCACATCCAGGCTGATGAAGAAATGGTGCACTGCCGGTATTTCATGGAATACCTCGCATTCACGGGTCACAAATGGGAAATGAGGGCCTTGGATGAGCAGACCAATGAATATGAGTCTGTGCTCGATGTGTTCAAGAAGGGATTAGAGCACGAAAAGCTTATTAGCGGACGCATCAAAAAGCTCTACGATCAGGCTTTTGAGGATCGGGATTACCACGCTATGAAATTCCTGGATTGGTATATCCAAGAGCAGGCGGAGGAAGAGGATAATTTCTCCACTTGGATCAACCGCATCGAGCGGGCTAAGGACGGTCCCGGCATGACCATTCTGGATCAGGAGGCCGCGGCCCGCACCTTTGTTCTGCCGACCAATCCTCCAGTGAAGCCGCTTTAATCGAGGGGGATGTTTTTTGAGGGTTGCCCTCAAAACTTCATAAGAACGCAGAAAAAATGGGAGCTCTTTTCTAGGGAGCTCCCATTTTTTTCGTTCTTATGGGCTAAGGGGCCCGCGAATTAAAGATGTTGCAGCAGGCTGATGAGCCACTGGAAGAAGCCGACAATGGCGTTGAGGATGCCTTTTAAGAATTGGAGAATTCGGTCCAGCAACCCCGAGGCTTTGGCCTCCCCATACCAATCCTTGGCTTTTTGCATAACGTCATTGGAGAGCGTCTTAAGCTGCGCCACCACATCACTGGAGCGGATGGCATCCGTTTTCGCGTATTGGTCAAAAAGCGAGGTCAATTGACGCATCTGATCGTTCGAGAGAACGCCCGATAAATGGTTGGCTTTGGCGGCATTTTGAACAATTTCTTCCACCTGGCTCCGGGTGATGGTGTTGTTGTTCCCCGAGTTGTTGATGAAGAGGTTTAGTTCATTTTTAATGTTGATGATGAGCTGGTCCAAATTCTTTTTGTCAAATTCTTTTTTGTCCTTGTTTTCCTGGGTGATGGCGTTGACGGTGTTGAGCTCTTTTTGGGCCACCACCATGCGATCTCGGTCCAGTTTGACGCCATTGGCCTCCAGCGCCTTATAAACGCCCGTCAAGGCAGAGGCCCCCGTAACGTTGTAGATGGAAGCCACGGAGATTTGCAGGTCCTTGGCGCCAGCTGTAATGGCGGCATTGGCATAGTCTACTTTGGTAATTTGCGTGATGTTCTCTGGCGTTTTGATATCTACGACGATGCCTTGACCTGACTTGAGTTTACGCACCAGGGCGGAGGAGATCATTTGGCCATCGGGAGAACTCACCCCGATGTAGCGTAAAATATCGCTCCCATCGATGGGCATTTGCAAGAGGTTTTCGCCGGCGGTGCCCAAGGCGTTGGCGGTGGCCAGCACGTCCTTCTCGGAAAGGCCTGCGCCGTAGACAAATGTGGGCCGGCTCCAGGGAGTGTCTGCTTTTTTAAGCTCCGCGTGAGCCGTCGAGACCGAGCCCAACATAGAGCCCAATAAAGTCCCTAAAGCTAAAGCCGCAAGGGTAAGTCGTTTGCAATTCATCAATCCCGTCTCCTTTTATGCGAATGATTCTTGAGCCATTATAACAAAAGCAACGCGTCACTTCTTTCAATTGGGTTACAAAGAGGCTGGGTTCAAGGGGTAAAAGCGAGTCTTAAGGAAAACACAAGAATCCATCGGGGGGAAGAGCCCTCCGGGTCGTTATGGTCTTAGAGCCTCCAGAGGATGCAGTTCCATTTGTTGCGCGTGGGATCGTTTTTGGAAGGAGGCAAAAGCCCGTAAGGTATCCAAGGAAGTCATGGTGGTGATTCCCCGTTCGATGGCGGCCCGCCGCAGGTGGAACCCATCCCGATGGGAATCATTGCCCTTGGTGGGGGTATTGATCATCAAACGGACTTTTTTCTCATGGAGTAGATCCAAGATGGTGGGGGCGGGCTCTCCTATGCGGTTGATGCGCTGAGCGTCGATGCCGGCTTCCTTCAAGGCCTTCGCGGTCCCCTCGGTGGCGATGAAGCGGAAGCCTTCTAAGGAAAGGATTTGAGCCAATTCTAGGAATTCGGGTTTTTCCGCATCGCCTATGGTGGCAAGGATCGTCGGATCGCCTCCCCCGGTATACATTCCTGCCGCCAAAAATCCTTTATAGATCGCCTCCTCCCAGGTGGATCCAATGCCGATGGCTTCCCCGGTGGACTTCATTTCCGGCCCTAAGCTCACTTCCACATTGGGCAGCTTTTGGGTGGAAAAGACCGGAACCTTGACGCTTTTCAAGGGAGCCTTGGGTGCAAGGTTTCGGCCCCAGCCCATGTCTTTGAGCTTCTCGCCCAGCATTACCCGTGTCGCGAGGTCTACAATGGGAATGCCGCTGACTTTGGAGAGATAGGGAACGGTGCGGGAGGCTCGGGGATTCACCTCGATGACGTAGAGGGATTCCTTCGAAACGATGAATTGGATGTTGATCATTCCATGGATTCCGATGGCTCGAGAGAGCTTTTGGGTCACGGCTAAGATCTCTTTTTCCATGGCCGCACTGACTCGGAGGCTGGGGTAGCGGGTGATGGAATCGCCCGAATGAACCCCGGAGCGCTCCAAGTGTTCCATGATGCCGGGGATCAAAATATCTTCTCCGTCGGAGATGGCGTCCACTTCCAGTTCCATCCCCTGCAGGTATTTATCGATGAGCACGGGATTTTTCGGATCTCGGGCAAAGGCATCCAGGAGGTAGCTTTGCAGTTCCCCTTCGCTGTGGGTAATTTCCATCCCTTGTCCTCCCAGCACAAAGGAAGGGCGCACAAGAACCGGGAAGCCCAGGGTCTTTGCCGCCTGAATTCCTTCTTCCAGAGTCCACACCGCTTTGCCCTTAGGCCGATTGACCCCTAGGGATTCCAAGAGGGCTTCAAATTGTTCCCGATCCTCGGCCAAATCGATTTGATCGGAGGTGGTTCCAAGAGTCGGGATCCCCATTTCTTTCAAAAAGTGAGCGAGTTTGATGGCTGTTTGGCCGCCGAACTGGAGGATTACGCCCATGGGCCGCTCTTTTTTCCACACTTCCCACACATCTTCTTCCGTCAGGGGTTCAAAGTAGAGCTTATCGGAAATGTTGAAGTCCGTGGATACCGTCTCAGGATTGTTGTTGATGAGCAGAGTCTCAAAACCCAGGCGGCGTAGGGACTGCACGCAGTGCACCGAGGCGTAGTCAAATTCAATGCCTTGGCCAATACGGATGGGCCCCGATCCAAGAACCATGACTTTTGGCCGCTCGCTCACAGCCACTTCATCCTCTTCTTCGTAAGTGGAATAGTAATAGGGCGATTTCGCGTCGAACTCTCCGGCGCAGGTGTCCACCATTTTGTAGGCCGGCGTGATGCTCCAGGCTTCCCGCAGGCGGCAGATGTCGGCAGGGGAGGTGCCAAGGAGCGAGGCGATGCCCTTGTCGCTAAAGCCGTGGCGCTTTAAGCCTAGGAGCCAATCCCGAGTCAAGTCCGATAGGGTGCTGAGCTTTAGTCGCTCTTCTTCTCGGATGATGGATCGGAAATGATCGAGGAAGAAGGGATCGATGCCCGTCATGCGATGCAGTTTATCCATGCGATAGTCTCGACGGATGATCTCAGCTAAGGCAAAGATCCGTTCGTCATCGGGGGCCAAAATGCGATCACGCAGCTCCTTTAAGGATAGATCGCGGAATTTTGGGTGGTTTAGGGACCAGGCATTGCTCTCCAAGGAGCGAATCCCCTTCAAAAAGGCGGCTTGAAAATTGCTGCCAAGGGCCATGATTT
Organism: Clostridiaceae bacterium JG1575; assembly: GCA_002838815.1. Classification (GTDB taxonomy): domain Bacteria; phylum Bacillota; class Clostridia; order Clostridiales; family Clostridiaceae; genus JG1575. The sequence continues at coordinate 93,213 of LQGW01000053.1, forward strand.
CCCCAGTGGCCATCATCTTCGTTCCTAGGCGGCGGTCGGCGTGGTAGAACTTATCGAAGGGCCATTTGGGAATTTTCACCACCACATAATCCAAGGCCGGCTCAAAGCAGGCGGTGGTTTCTCCGGTTACATCGTTCTGAATTTCGTCCAGGTGATAGCCCAAAGCAATTTTTGCGGCCACTTTGGCGATGGGGTATCCCGTAGCTTTGGAGGCCAGGGCCGAGGAGCGGGAAACCCGAGGATTGATCTCAATGACGGCGTATTCAAAAGAATCGGGATTCAAGGCAAATTGCACGTTGCAACCGCCTTCGATGCCCACCGCCTCTAAAATGGCAAAGGAGGCGGAGCGAAGCATCTGATATTCCTTGTCTGAGAGCGTTTGACTGGGCGCGACCACGATGGAATCTCCCGTGTGAATGCCCACCGGATCGATGTTTTCCATGTTGCACACGCAGATGCAGTTGCCTTTTGCATCGCGCATCACTTCATATTCAATCTCCTTCCAGCCCTTGATGCTTTTCTCCAACAGCACCTGATGGATGGCGGATTGAGCCAGCCCTTCGGGGAGGATTTGCTGAAGCTCCGCTTCATCCGCGGCAATACCGCCGCCGGATCCACCCAGGGTGAAGGCCGGGCGCACGATGACTGGGTAGCCATTCTTCTTGGCCCACGCCAGCCCTTGGGAGACGTCATTGATGATTTCGCTGTCAATGACGGGCTGATGGATCCGCCGCATGGTCTGGCGAAAGCGTTCCCGATCTTCTCCTTTTTCAATGGCTTCCAAGGACGTTCCGGCCAAGGCCACGCCGTAGCGGTCCAGCACCCCATTTCGTGCCAAAGCCAGGGCTAAGTTCAGGGCGGTCTGTCCCCCCATACCGGCCAAAAGGGCATCGGGGCGTTCCTTTGCCATGATGGATTCCACCACGGCTTCCGTGAGGGGTTCCATGTAGATTCGATCGGCCATAGGGGCATCCGTCATAATGGTGGCGGGGTTGGAATTGATGAGCACCACTTCGACCCCTTCTTCCTTTAAGGCGCGACAAGCTTGCGTGCCGGCATAGTCAAATTCTGCGGCTTGGCCGATGATGATGGGGCCGGATCCAATGACCATTACTTTTTTCAAGTTGTTATTTCTCGGCATGGGGCTTCTCCTTTGCAAGGGCGATAAAGGCGTCAAAGAGATCCAGGTTTTCTAAAGGGCCTGGGCACGCTTCAGGGTGGAACTGTACGGTGAAAAGGGGCAATGTTTTGTGGCGCATCCCCTCAAGGGTTGAATCGTTAAGGCTTCGATGGGTGGCCCGCATGCCTTCGGGCAACCTTGAAACATAGTAGCCATGGTTTTGGCTTGTGATCCGCACTCGGCCGCTTTCAAGGTCGGCCACGGGATGGTTGGCGCCTCGGTGGCCAAAGGGCAATCGAGCGGTCTCCCCGCCCAGCGCCAGGGCCAACAGCTGATGGCCCAGGCAGATTCCGGCAATGGGCACTTGGCCGATGAGGGAGCGAATCTGCGCGATGGGTCCTTCCATTTTTTGCGGGTCTCCGGGGCCATTGCTCAAAAACACCAGATCGGGGGCCAAAGAGAGGATTTTCTGAGCGGGCGTATCGTAGGGATAGACGGTAATTTGGCAGCCTTTTTGGGCAAAGGTGCGCAAAATGTTGGCCTTGATGCCGTAATCCAACACCGCAACGCGCACAGCCCCTTCACTGTAGCGATACGCCATGGGACAAGAAACTAGGGCGCAGGGATTCTCATTTTGCCAGGACGTGAGGCTTTTTTCAATGTTCGTTAGGCTTTCTTTGGAATCCTTTGCCACCAGGCGCCCCCGCAGGGGTCCGTTGGTTCGTAGGATCTTGGTCAAAGCGCGGGTATCGATGCCGCAAAGACCGGGGATCCCGCTGGACGCCAAGGCATCAGAGAGATTGAATTCGCAACGGAAGTTGTTGGGATGCGTAGAGACTTCTCGGACAATCAGCGCGGCACACTTGGGTCCGGAGGATTCGGCATCATCGAGATTCATGCCGTAGTTTCCGATGAGCGGATAGGTCATGACCACCATCTGTCCGGCAAAGGAGGGATCGGTGAGGATTTCCTGGTATCCCGTCATGGCGGTGGTAAATACCACTTCGCCCAGAGCATCCGGCGGGGCTCCAAAAGATTTTCCTTCAAATATCCGCCCGTTTTCCAAGATCAGTTGTGCGTTCATCGAATCTCCTCCAAAACAAAAAGAACAGCAGAAATACAAACCCTTTGGGATTGTGCTCTGCTGTTTATGGGTACAAAACTCAAAAGAGGGCGAGACCCTCTTTGCCAAAACAAATCGTTTTTGCGCATGATATGTCCTTTCTGGCCTCTCATGGACCAAGTTAAAGTGGTTGTCTTTCTTATTCTAAACAAGGATAGTTCGCCCGTCAATGGAGAGGAAGCCCTCAAGCTTTTTTTGAAGGCTAAGGCCGACGATTGCTACGCCAGTGCTGAATGGATTGCGTAAAATCCTCCCTAGGAATGAGAAAGACTCGTTTTTCCGAAGCATCCTTGGCCAAGAGAGCGTCCAAAACGCACTGAGGCACCTTAAGTGTGATGAGGGAAGCTTCCCTATAGCGATTCTCTCGAAGAAAAAGGTGCAAATGATCGGGGGTAATCCATGCAAAAAGGTGATTCAACGAGAGATTGATGAACCCGAATTGGCTCTCATGAGCGTTTAGAGACGCTTTAAAGCGCAAAAGAAGGCGAAGGGAATGGTCCGGACCCAAATAAAGGGGATCTTCGCCAGGGAGCATGAGGGGGCCGCCTTCATGGTAGCTGCGCCAAAGAGCAGTGGATAAATAAAGCCTTAAAGGGCCCTCGGTGCAACCGCGCCAAAAGGCCTGAAGCTTTTCCAAGTGGTGCAAAGGGGGAGCCGTTGCGCCAAGATCCTCTGATTGAAGGGAAAAGGCTAAGGGCAAAAAAGAAAAGACATGAGTGGCTTTTCGTCCGGCCTCATAAAGAGCCTTTGGAGGGGTTTTTGCGATGATCTGGGAAAAGGGCGTTGTGACGCAGGAACCCTCAAATAGGGACAATAGCTCCAAGGAATTTTGATACAGCATAATGGGATCGTCCACTACGGTGGTGATCAGATGTCGATCGGGGAGAAACGACATACTCAAAAGCATATGATCGGGGATCAATAAAAGATCAGTGTTCTGCGGTTTGGAATTTTGATACATACGAACTTCAAAGTGATTGCTGAGCTGATCTACATAGGAGAATAGACGCAAAAGAGACTCTTTTTCCAGCGCACCTTGATCCCCCAGCATCTGATGGAGAATGATTTTTTGCCCCGATCGCTTGGGCTGATAGGTGAGAGACTTCATCCAAGGAGAGATTAAGCGCCGCGCAAGGGGCATGGTGAAATAAACCGCGACATCCTTCTCGCTTTGCACCATTAGGTCCGAGATAAAGATACAAAGAAAGAAAAAGGTTTCCTGCTCACTATAAAAAGACATGCGATGGTTGTGGTAAAAGTATAAGCTGGTAAAGGCGCCGTTGCAGCAACAGATGGCGTGTTCCACCGCCATCAAAAAAAAACAAATGCAAATCCTTTGAAGTGGTAAGGGGAATAAAGAGTGGAAAAAGATCATGGAGTTTGGATTCTAAGTGTTTTTCAAGGATTTGTTCTGTAAAAAAAGTGGTGGAGCCCTCCGCGATGGCCCGCGCAATGGACGGGTTGCTGATGGGTTCTCCGGATAAGAATTTACTCACCGTACTGGGTGAATAATTTAAAGCCAGGGCATATTCGGTCTTCGAGACCCCCAATAAAGACAGTAAAGATACAATCATTTCATGGCACATGTCGTCACCTCGTCGATCGTCTGGCATTTTGGCTAAGAGGGAGGAGTTCTAAACATTATTATACAAGATTAGGGCCTATTAGATTTAAGAAAGAAACCCGCGCTATTTTCCGGAAAGGTAGAAAAAATAGCACGGTATTTTCACTCGGTACCACAAAAAAACCTGATTTTTATCCTAAAAAGCAAGCAGGAAGGGAAGAGAAGGAGTAGGATAGAATCGTGGAATGAGCAACAACGTGTAAATGCATCGGATGAATTCAACCAACGCTTTTTCTAGCATCGGCGCTGAGAGGGAGGATTCACCGGATTCTCGAACAGTCAATGGAGAACCCCTTTCTAAAAGAAAGAAATCCTGAAAGGGTCAATGCATAACGGGCTTAAAAGTGTTTGATTCCATGAGTGAGCGGCAGATCTTACTGCCTGCCCGAGAAACCTGAGTCTGTAAAATGAATTGTGCTAATGGTTAAACCGTAT
>LQGW01000054.1 GCA_002838815.1 Clostridiaceae bacterium JG1575
TGTACTAGGAACTTTTACACAAGATTTTGGACTTGACTCAAATTCCTGCATGTTGTAGCTTTCAATCATACCGGGTCTCCTTCATAATTTGTTTGCAAACCGCACTTAACTTCGGTTTTTTTGCGCTGGTTTTATTATATGATGAAGCTAGAAAAGATGCTAGGAAACTTGATACGATTTTCTTTCTTTTCCAGAGTGACTCACCTTTTGGCAGAGGTGGACCATCACCCTGAAAGCGTTGTGTATTATGGATTACCTCCCATAATTCTATCTTGCCTGAACCCACAATTAGTGAGAGTTGCTGGGTTCTTTTTTTTTCGATTGATTCGGGGCGACTGGGCCAATGAGCCCACCCCCTGGAATAAAAGAAGGATCCTTTGGGGGATCCTTCTTTTATTCCAGGGGGCGGCTCGTTAGCGAACGGCATCGCCCGTAGGTTCGTCTTCAATGGGACCTTTCAGAAATTCATAGCGAATGCGACCGTCGACGCCCCAAAGAGAAGAACCCATAAGTTTTGCAATGGTTGGTCCTTCGTCCACAAGGGCCATGCCGGGCACCCGTCGTCCGGCGTGAATGCCGGGACCACTCATTAAAAATGCTGTGGTGTAGTCGGGGAGGCATGGATCAAAACCGTGACAGGATTTGTATAAGTCTTCCTGATCCTGTGTGGACTCCCTGAAAGCGCCCGTGGGAGATTCATCAAAATAGGTTCCCTCCTTGGCGAAGAGCATGAAAGCGCACTGGGGATCGGCGCCCCGAGCGCCGGCATGGGCTCCATCGATGAATTCCTGAATACCGTTCTCCTCATAGGCGGTGAGGACCGTCAAGTTGTCGCGCAGCACGGGAATGACTTCTGGATACCGTGGGTCCACATAGAAGTAGCCCGCCCCGTCGCAGCTTTTAAAATAGGCCTTCCACTCCCAAATATCATTCTCAATGAGGGTGATGAGGCCCAATTGATGCAAAAGAACATTGGGCCGAAGGACCGTTTGGGTGGGTTTTTGATCGTGATCGCCCAGGACAATCATTACGGTCTTTTCAAAGACTCCCTCCTGCTTTAAACAGTGAATCCAATCATGGAGCCGCTCCTCGTGGTGCGCCAGAGCCTCTTTTGCTTCGGGGGAATCGTACCCGTGCTGGTGGCGCATGGCATCGAGTTCTACATAGTGAACCAAGCTAAGATAAGGTTTCCGCGTTCGGAAGGTATGCAACGCACTTTGATGCACAAAATGATCCAACTCCGGCTGCTGGATTCCCCGCCGCAGGTGTTTGAATTTTTTATTGAGTTCCAAGCAGTAGGCGGCGGAGCCAGCGGAGAGAACCTGGAGCACCTGATTTTGGTAGGCTCGTACGGGGAAGATTTCCGGCAGATTGTAGGAAATACGGGCATGACCGGTCACCGGCCACAAAAGAGAAGCCACGGTCTTTTTCTGGGCCCTGGCAATATCCCAAAGGGTCTGTCCGTGGATGTCTCGACGGTACCAGTACCACTCACTTTGGTCCCGATCGGGTTGAACCTTGGTGTTATTGATGATCCCATGGTTTCTCGGCCACTTTCCGGTAACGATGCTCGTGTGGGCCGGATAGGTCAGGGAAGGACAAACGCTTTGAACTTGGTCGCAGTAGGTCCCGCGCTCCATTAGAGTTTGCAGCGGCGGCGTTTTCGCAAGCTTTCTAAAATCCTTGGAGCCCAATGCGTCCAAAGAGAGAATGACGATGTGCTGATGATTCATGAAGCTGCTCCTTTGAGGGGTTGATCTATTCTCATCTTACCGCAATGCCTTAAAAGATCAAATCCTCTCAAAAAGCGGCAAAGGGCCTTCAGAGAGGGTACAATAACAATGAAGCCTCCCCGAGCCATACGACGGAGGAAGAAGGAGGAGCGAATGGTACGTATTGGTAATGATTGGGATGAGCTCTTAAAAGATGAGTTTGAAACCCCGCGTTATTTGGCCCTGCGCCAATTTCTAATTCAAGAATATCGGACCGCGACGGTATACCCTGCGGCTGCCGATTTATTCAATGCGCTCAAAGCGACCCCCTATCAATGCGTCCGCGCCGTTATTTTAGGGCAGGATCCCTACCATGGGCCAAGTCAGGCGCACGGCATGTGTTTTTCGGTTCAGCGTGGCGTGCGAACCCCGCCCTCCTTAGTGAATATTTATAAGGAGCTGAACCTGGAATTTGGGTATCCCATCCCCGATCACGGAAATCTTGAGGCCTGGGCCAAGGAGGGCGTTCTCCTGCTCAATACGATCCTCAGCGTACGGGCGGGGTCCCCCATGAGTCATGTGGGCAAAGGCTGGGAGGACTTGACGGATGCCATCATCCTAAAGCTCGCCCAACGGGAGACGCCCATGGTGTTCTTGCTTTGGGGAGCGGCGGCCGGCAAAAAGGCCCCCTTGATCGAGGGCCACGGCCATTTGATTTTGCGTACCGTACATCCTTCTCCGCTCTCGGCGCACCGAGGGTTTCTCGGATGCGATCACTTTAAAAAAGCCAATGCCTTTTTAAAGGCGCACGGACAGGGGGAAATTAACTGGCAGATTGTTTGATGAGGTCGATGGAATGAGAGTTTAAAATTGCAGTAAAGAGCAGACGGACGAAAGGAGTCACGGATGATAGACAACAATTCCAAGGGGAATGATTCCGATGAAAGGTTTTTAAGCGAAGAGCAAACCGCGCACTTAAAAGAAAAAATCCTCGCTCGCTCCTCCCTCTTTGAGGGACACTATTTGAAAGGGGAGCGCTTGGACGTGCGTTTACCCGATGGGGGTGAGTCGAGCCGGGACGTCATTCGCCATCCTGGTGCGGTGGCCATTTTGGCCGTGAATGAGGCGGGCCAGATCTTGATGGAGTACCAATACCGCACGGCGGTGGATGCCGTCATTTTAGAGATTCCTGCGGGAAAAGTCGATCCCCAAGAGGATCGTCTGGAGGCGGCGAAACGAGAGCTGGAAGAGGAAACCGGATGGCGGGCGAAATCTTGGTTGCACCTTGGCGAGTTGATGTTGGCTCCGGGCTACTGTGATGAATGCATCTCGCTTTTTCGGGCAACGCAATTATATCCGGGAGAGGTTCACCGAGATGAGGACGAAGAGATGATTCCGCTCTTTTTCGATCGTTCGGATCTTTTGAAAGCAGTCAAGGAGCAAAAGATCACGGACAGCAAAACCCTTTGTGCGCTTTTTTACGGGGAACTCCTCCAAGAAGGAGCCATCGGGAGCCAGACGCTCTAGGCGGCCCCTGGTTGTTGGGGTGCGTGGAATAAGGAGTGTTGAATGCTAAAAGCCGAAGCCTTCTGGCGCCCGATCTAAGGGGTCAGAAGGCTTCGGCTTTTTATTGCTGAGCGCCGCTCCAGGGGGCGGACGCGGGGGCGGCTCCGGTGCTTTAGTGGACCTTGCCCAAGGAGCGCTCGGTGAAGCCCGGTAAGAATAGGAGGAGCAATACGCTCAATAGAGCGAAGAGGATCAACAGCCCAACCAAGACCGGGATAAAGGGAAATTTTACCCAATAATGCAGAAGGAAAGGAGCAGCCGAGAGGACCATGGAGATCATGGAGCTGAAAAATGCCGTAAAATTCTGTTTAACCGCACGCTGCTCGGTGGTCCAGTTGAGTCGAGGTTTGTGGATGTCGAGGGTAATGGCCAAAAGGTTGATCATTAGGTTTCCAAGAAGTCCCGTGAGAAGCCCAAGACCGGCATAAAGGGGATTGGGGCGCAAAAGGATCAAGGCCGGGAGGATCAACAAAGAGGCCCCCAAAAGGCTGATGAAAATCCCAGGGAGAACTTTCCCGGCAATCATTTGGCCTGGCGTGAGGGGGAGCGTTCGCAAGAGGCTAAAATTTGCACCTTCTCGAGACATGGCCGTCGCTGTGATCATATTCAATCCGCTGTAAAAAAGAAGGAGGCTCACCAAGCCAAAAGTGATCATTTCCACGGGGACCATTTGTCGCACCAGATCCCAACTGAAGGAGCGAAAGGCCTCCTGGACCTCTGGCGTCCGTAGTTGAAGGACGAAGGGAACGATGAAGAAGAACGGCATGAGGAACGTCATGAGCACACAGTTGATGAAGTAAGGCGGGGTCCGCAAAATGACCTTCATCTCCTTGCGGGCCAAAGCCATCACAGGGCCCGAGCGTTTGGTGGACGAGGAAATTTGAGCCTTGGTGAGGGCTTTGCGCTTGGACCCCGATTCCTTCAATCCTTTGGCGCCATCAATATAAACGAGCTGCCCGACCTGAAAGGCGATAAAAATGGCCGCTGTACTTAAAGCCGCAACGATGGCGACATTCCAAAGCATCATGCCAAGATCGCCTTGAAAGGCTTGGTCCAGAAAATGAACGGCAGGCAATGCCCGGGAAAGACGCGCTAAAGGTTCGGTAGGCAAGACGGAGGTTTTGGCGCTGCCGACGCCTTGGATTAGAAAATTGGCGCTCAGGCCCGAGGCGATGCCGAATATCGTGCTGAAAAGGGTGAAGCGATCCTTATTGCGGAAGAGTTTGGAAAAGCGCATTAAAAGCATGCACAAAATGCTCATGACGGCTAAAGGGATCATCGGCAAAAGGATCATGGCAAACACCATGGTGATGTAGTATTGAGGCCCCGCCTGAGAAACGATGCCGTAAGTGATGAAGCTTGGCATGAACAGCACCACGGTGGATCCAATTTCATAGATCGCCACCACGCAAAACTTCGCCAAAACCAAAGTGCCCGGCTTGATGGGCAAAAAGAGGTAATTTTCAATGTCTGAGGAGAAATAAAAGACGCTCATGACATAGAAAAAGGCAAAAATCAAAACCAGCAGCGAGGAGGAGATCATGAGGAGGGTAAGGATTTGGCCTTGGGTCCCGGTCGGTGCCATCCCCTCATATAACTTAGCGATTAAAGGCGCAAAGGACGCACCGGCCAAGAGGAGTAATAGCCCCAAGCCAAGGAGCTTTAAAATGCCCTTGAGATGGGTGCTTTTTTTGCCCGAGGAAAGATCCAAGGCATCTTCAGACTTGAACAGAACACGAACCAAAGGGAAAAATTTATTCATGTTCCGTCAACTCCAAGAACATTTGCTCTAAGCTGGTATTTTCGCCAAGCTTTTCGCGAAGTCCCTCCACCTTGCCGACATACACCAAGCGTCCTTTATTAATGATGCCCACGCGGTCACAGATTTTTTCAGCGACTTCCAAGACGTGGGTGGAGAAAAAGACCGTATTGCCCCGATCGGCGTGCTCCCGCATCATTTCTTTCAAAAGGAAGGAAGATTTGGGGTCCAGGCCTGTCATGGGTTCATCCAAAATCCAAACGTTGGGATCATGGATGAGGGCGCCCATCAAAACCATCTTTTGGCGCATGCCGTGGGAATAACTTTGGATTTTATCGCCCAAAGCGGTGGACATTTCAAAGGCCTGCGCCATTTTCTCAATACGATCTTGGCGAATCTCTCGAGGCACCTCATAAAGATCGCCCATAAAGTTCAGGTATTCAATGCCTTTTAAGCGAAGGTAAATGTCGGGATTGTCTGGCACATAGCCGATTTGCTTTTTTGCTTCAATGGACTGCGACAAAACATCCAACCCATCGAGTTCAATGCGGCCGCTAGTGGGCGGAGTAATGCCCACCAACATTTTGATGGTGGTGGTTTTTCCGGCTCCATTGGGACCAAGAAAGCCAAAGATCTCGCCCGAGTGGATCTCCAGATCCAAATGGTCTACGGCTGTGTTGGTTCCATTGTAGATTTTGCTGATGCTGTCAAAACGAATCATACGTACCTCCAAAAAATAAAACTAAGTTCAATATGTATAGGGTAACAGAAAAGAATTAAAGTGGGATGAAAAGGGAGTCCATAATGCCATGGAGGGCAACAATTCATTGGAGCACAGATCCAGATCAAGAAGCGCAGGTCAAAAAGCAAACGGAACCCAAAGGGGGCTGGGACGAATCAAAAACGAGATGTTCCACAATCAGAATTGAACGGGAGTATTGATTGAAACGTTTGTTTAAATGCTGAATGAATGGTTGGTTTAGTATAATAACCAGCGAATAAAGACCTTATTAAACTATTTGAGTCCACTCGAGTACAGACGATCCTTTGGATTGACTGCTTAGTAAGTCCAAGAAATTGTCCGCACCCGCGAATCAGGTCATAGGGATGGATATACAACACTTTTTCGGACAACTAGTTACCTGACATATTCTTGGAATAATCGCTGATCGTATTGATAAGGCGTCATCGCTAGAGAAGTATGAATTCGCTCATTGGGGTAGTACTCTTCTAGATCGTTACGGAGGAGAACCTCCCTTTGCGCTTTCGTCTTGCTTGGATTCAGGTGAATCAACTCGGTTTTCAGAGTCTTGTAAAACGCCTCTGCCGCTGCGTTTTCTACCGGATTCCCAGGACGGCTCATGGAGTGCTGCAGATGATTCTTCTCGCAGATTTCACCGAAAGCATACCTGCGGTATTGACTGCCACGATCCGAGTGTATCAACGTTCCTCGTGAATGTGGGTGTTTTAGGAGTTGTTCCAAGGGAGCCATGACACATTCTTTTCTCATATGACAAGTGATCTTGTACCCTCGTACCATGCGAGTGGCAAGATCCAAATAAGTTGTAAGGTACGAGCGTACCGTCCTTACAGGGAATAATTGAATGAATTACCCTTATGTATGAGATTGATTAAAGAAATCCACTCGGTTCTTTTGTCTAATGTTAGAGAGGAAGAAGAAATGCCGGGTGAATTTAGAAAATCGCAAAATTGGATTGGACACGCAGGTTCGACTTTGAAAAATGCAAGTTTCATTCCGCCTTCGCCTGATGAAATGGATATTTGCCTCAGTGATTTAGAAAAATATAGACATGAAGATAGTGATATTTGAAACTTAATAAAAATAGCTCTAATCCACTATCAATTTGAAACGATACATCCATTTTAGATGGTAACGAAAGAATGGGTAGACTACTCATAATATTATGCTTAAGAGAGCAAGGATTGATTGAATCCCCTGTTCTTTGTTTAAGTTATTTTTTTCAAGAAAAATAGGAATAGATATTATGAAAACTTCAGTCAAGTCCAAAATCTTGTGTAAAAGTTCCTAGTACA
>LQGW01000055.1:0-7964 GCA_002838815.1 Clostridiaceae bacterium JG1575
ATACGGTTTAACCATTAGCACAATTCATTTTACAGACTCCAACGGCACCTTGAGCTTTGCCAAGGACCTACCCCAGGCGAAGACCTACCTTGTGCCCGATGCCGGCCATGATCTTTTTTTAGCCTCTGAGCTGCTCCTCGCCCGGATCTTTCAAGCCGTGGAGGACTTCATAACTGGTCTCCCTCACTAAAACTCCTTTGGGTCCCGCTCCATAGTTGTCTTTTGAGGGGACCCTTTTTCCCACCCCTTGTCTGCCTTGGATCTTGCAAGGCAGGCAAGGGGGTTCTTAATTTGCTTTTGATTTTCTTTTGATTTTCTTTTGATTTGCTTTTGATTTTCTTTTCTTTTTCTTTTGATTTGCTTTTCTTTTTTCTTGAACTTTTTTCAGCGCTAAAATCCTCTCGGACTTCTTTTTGGGATGACAAGAACTCCGGCGCCCAGGCCCCCCAAACCCCCATTCCCGCCGGTAGACCCTCTCTTTGTCGTGCTCCGCCTAAAGGTACGCCCTGGAGGGGGCGGACTTTGGCCTCTTTCCCCACATCTGTGGCAATGTCCATTGAACCCCCTAAAGAGGGAGCCTATACTTGGGGCAATAAAGGGAACGCATCGTGTATGCACAAAAAGGAGGCGATGGAACCATGAGTCATGGATTCACCAATCAAATCAAACACTTCGCAGCAAAAAAGGTACTAAACTACGTCAACGAATCGCCCGACAAGGCGTTTCCAAAGCTGATGAGCTGGGCCGACAAGTGGGATCGGGACAACACCTGGGCCAGCCAACGGGAAGTTTTTCGCTCCGTTTTGAGCGATCCGGACAACAACTGGAATATTCTCCTTAAGAGTCTTTGGACCGATATCGATGACGGGGTTCGCGCCGCCTTCTTCGAAAACTTCCTCATCAATGCCACCTTAGAAGGGGGAAGAATTCAGGAAGAGTCCCGAAAGAAGTACGACTGCAACATCCCTTGGGCCATTTTGATGGATCCCACCTCTGCCTGCAACCTACACTGCATCGGCTGCTGGGCGGCTGAATACGGCAATCAGCTCAATATGAGTTTTGATACCTTAGACGACATCGTCAGCCAGGGCAAGGAACTGGGAACTCGGATGTTCATCTTCTCCGGCGGAGAGCCTCTGGTGCGCAAACACGACATCATCCGTCTTTGCCAGACGCATCCCGACTGCCAGTTCCTCGCCTTTACCAATGCCACCCTCATCGATGAAGCCTTCTGCAAAGACATGCTTCGGGTGAAAAACTTCATTCCCGCCATCAGCGTGGAAGGTTTTGAACAGGAAACCGATGCTCGTCGAGGCAAAGGGACTTATCAGGCCGTTGCCAACGCCATGGCTCTATTGAAAAAACACAAGCTCCCCTTTGGCGCTTCCTGCTGCTACACCTCCCAAAACACCAACGTCATTGGCAGTGAGGCCTATTTTGACGATCTCATTGCCAAGGGCGCAAAATTTGCTTGGTTCTTTACCTATATGCCTGTGGGCGTAGGTGCGCCAACGGACCTCATGGTGACCGCCGAGCAGCGCAAATACATGTATGAGCAAATTCGATCCTTCCGCAACACCAAACCCATTTTGACCCTGGATTTTTGGAACGATGGCGAATACGTCAACGGCTGCATCGCTGGCGGTCGCAATTACCTCCACATCAACGCCAATGGCGATATCGAGCCTTGTGCCTTTATTCACTATTCCGATTCCAACATTAAGGATAAAACCCTCATCGAGGCGTATCAGTCGCCCCTTTTCCAGCAATATCGCATGCATCAACCGTTCTGCTCCAATCACCTGCGCCCTTGCCCGCTTTTAGACAACAATGGCGCCTTGGCTGAAATGGTTCATGCCTCTGGCGCTCACTCTACGGACCTCATGGCCACCGAAAATGTGGATGAGCTGTGCGGCAAGTGCAAGTACGCTGCGGATCACTGGAAGCCTGTAGCCGATGCGATCTGGATTAAGACCCGCGGCAAGGAAAGCGAATCCTGCGCCAGCTAAACCGATCACTCCCAGTGCCTCCGGAGAATCCCTTGGTGTCAAAACCCTTCTTCCAAATGATCCTCCATACCAACCCTCCATACTTTGCTGCAGCGAATTCTTCGTCTGCAGCTTTTTTTTGCACCGGGCTGTTTCCAAAGTCTGTCCTTTGAGGATGTACATGCTTTCTATTTCGTCTTTTGAACAGTTTCAGGCGAATCTCTCTTTGCTAATCTTTGAACCCTCTTCTCAGGGAATGGCCTTCATATTTTATGAACGCAGTTTCTTATTTTTGACGCGCCGTCCCAGGCATCCGTTGGCTTAGGTCAAGGGCTTTCGCGGGGGCGAGGTCTTTGTTTGTCTTATTTTGTTCATTCTTTATTTGCACTTGCATTCCCCTGGTCTGTGGTGTACCATGAACACAGTGAAAACAGCATATCGATTGGACGAGGTGTCCTTGACTTAATTTAGGAAACAGGTGAAAACCCTGTGCGGTCCCGCCGCTGTAAGACATGATACGCTCTTTAAAATACCACTGAGCCATCGGGAAGGGTAAAGAGCTTTTGTCGAGCCAGAAGACTAGCCTTGCTCTAACCGTGTCACGGAGTATGACAAGAGCGGTATTGGATGGGATCCTTTTTTTGAGTTGGGGTCTTTTCCTGTTATTGCTCCTTGAATCAAAGGAGTTTTTTATTTTGAATAAGATCGTAGCTGATTCTCTGAACCTTGTGAGAAAGTCCCGCACCGGGGAAAAGCGAACCCACGGAGAAGAGGTCATCGCCGAGGCCTTCACCTTGGTTTTGGCCGTCGCCCTTACGGCCACCGGCATTTACTTTTTTAAGTTTCCCAACCACATTTCCACCGGTGGCGTTTCTGGACTGGCCATTGTGATTCCTAAGTTCCTCCCCGTGAGCCCGTCCATGGTCACGGCGGTCTTGAACCTGGCTTTGCTTTTGATCGGCTTTATGGTGTTCGGGCGCTCCTTTGGCCTCAAAACGGCCGCGGCGTCCATCCTTTTAAGCGCCTTTTTATTCCTCTTTGAGCGGCTGTTTCCCATGTCCGGACCCCTCACCGACGAACCCATGCTGGAACTCATCGTCGCCATTTTGTTGCCCGGATTTGGTGCTGCCCTGCTCTTTGACATGAAGGCTTCCACGGGAGGCACCGACGTCATTGCCATGATCTTAAAAAAGTTCACGCACCGCGACATCGGCAAGAGCCTGTTTATCACCGACACCATCATTGCAACTTCGATTTTCTACGTTTACGGCATCAAGAGCGGGCTTTTATCCACCATCGGTCTGTTGTTCAAGGCCATGGTCGTCAATGCAGCCATCGACAGTTTCCACCGGGTGAAGTACTTCACCATCATCACCCGGCATAAGGAGGAGATCGACGATTACATCACTAAGAAGCTCAAGCGTGGCTCCACCTTCTTCCAGGCGACGGGGGGCTTTACGGGAGAAGAGAAAACCGTCATTATGTGCGTCGTTAATTCCTATCAGGCCGTGAGCCTCGACCGTTACATAAAAAAAGTAGACCCCAGAGCCTTTGTCATGATTACCAACACCAGTCACATCATCGGCAACGGCTTTAAAGGGAAAGAATGAAAAAATAAGGATCCCTCCAATCTGCGGCCAAACCCTTGGCCTTGGATGGGCTGGGATCCCTTCTTTATTTCTAGGGCCTGGTCTTCTTTCCCGGCAACGCTCTTTGTCGAAGCGGTCTTTGGGGTAGGCTCCCCCTCATGAATCCCCTGCAAAGCAGCCCCGGTGAATCTCGTCTCATGCTCATGAGACTCAAAAAAAAGCAAACGCTCTCGAAGCATCAAACCAATCACGCTCTTGCTCGACGGCAGCATCCTTTTGGCGATCGCCCGGAGGTTCCGGAATTTGGACGCCCCCCACTACGACTTCCTCGTCCCCGTTTTAGTACGGCCTGAAGCCGTAATTCTTACCAAGTTCCTATTTGAAAAATCCGTCCGCTATGAGCGGTTTTTAACCCTGCGGTTTTGTTGGTCCCCACAAAGCAAGCGATCCTTCCCTCGGATTTCTGCGTACCACGTGGCTTCTTATCGCAGGGTTAATTATTAGAGGCAACTACGGCCCAGACTTCAGAAGAACGCTCTCCAAAAGTTGAGGTTTTTGGTATACTTTGAAGGAAGAGAATTATAATGACTACAAATAAAGGAGACCCCCATGCGAGAAATCATCAAACGAGATGGCCAGCGTCAGCTCTATGATCCTCAAAAAATCCAAACCGCCTTATCCAAGGCGTTTGCCAGCTGCAACGAACCCATCGACCCCCAGCACCTGGAAGCTTTGCTTCAAGAGGTGGAGCGCATCACCCAAACGACGTCTCCCACCTTTTCAGTTGAAGCCGTTCAGGACGCCGCAGAGCGGGCCCTCATGGCCAACGGCCACTATGAAGTTGCCAAAAACTACATCCTCTACCGTCAGCGCCACGCTGAATGCCGCAACGCCCGACAATTTATCGTGGAACGCACCGCACTACCAGACCTCGAGCCCGTGCTCACGAACATCTCTCGGGATTTTCCACAGATGGAATACGATTTGACCGTCCTTTTGACAAAATTCCATCAGTTCTTGACTCCAGATAGCCACGGGGCGAAAGCCATGGATCGACTGATTCAGGCTGCCCTTGAACTGACCACTCAAGATGCCCCCCGCTGGGAATTCATCGCCGCCCGTCTTTTAAATCACCGCTTTCAAAAAGAGCTGCAACGAAAAATGAACGAGCAGGGCCTTTGTTCTTTTTACGACAAGCTGCGCTATTTGACGGATGAGGGACTTTACGGCGAATACATTCTCGCGCGCTATAGTCGAAAAGAAATCGAGCAGGCCGAGCGCTTCCTCGTCGCTGAACGCGATTTGTTGTTCAACTATTCGGGCCTTGATCTATTGATCCGCCGCTATGTGATTCAAAGCAAGCATCGCGTCCCGTTGGAGACGCCCCAGGAAATGTATCTTGGGATTGCCCTGCATCTGGCGATGGAGGAGCCTTGCGATCGCATGCACTGGGTGCAAAAATTTTACGATATGCTCTCCACCTTGAAGGTCACCATGGCGACCCCCACCCTTTCCAATGCCCGCAAGCCTCATCACCAGCTCTCCAGCTGCTTCATCGATACGGTGCCCGACTCCTTGGAGGGCATTTACCGAAGCCTCGACAACTTTGCACAAGTCTCGAAATTTGGCGGCGGCATGGGCCTTTATTTTGGCAAGGTCCGCTCGGCTGGCAGCAGCATCCGAGGTTTCGAAGGGGCCGCCGGTGGCGTGATCCGCTGGATCCGACTGGTCAACGACACCGCGGTGGCGGTGGATCAGTTGGGCATGCGCCAGGGCGCGGTAGCCGTTTATTTGGACGCCTGGCATAAAGATCTGCCAGAATTTTTAAATCTTCGCACCAACAACGGAGACGACCGAATGAAGGCCCATGACGTTTTCCCCGCCATTTGCTATCCGGATCTTTTTTGGAAAAAGGCCAAGGAAAGCATGGACAATACCTGGGCCCTAGTGGATCCCCATGAGGTGCTCACCATCAAGGGATATGCCCTGGAGGATTCTTGGGGCGAAGAGTGGGAGCGCCGCTATGAGGAGGTCTTGAAGGATCCGCGCATCACGAAGCGCGTCTTCACCATTCGCGAGCTGATCCGCCTGATTCTAAAATCCGCTGTGGAAACTGGAGCCCCCTTTGTCTTCAACCGGGATACGGTGAATCGGGCCAACCCCAACGGCCACGAAGGCATCATCTATTGCTCCAACCTTTGCACGGAAATTGCGCAGAACATGAGTCCGATTGAGACCGTCAGCCGGACCATTGAATCCCCTGAGGGCGATCCCATCGTTGTGACGGTAACCCGCCCCGGTGATTTTGTCGTCTGCAACCTCGCAAGCCTCACCTTGGGCCGCATTGAAGTGCAGAATCCCGAAGCGTTGAAGGATGTGGTGCGCACCGCCGTTCGAGCTTTGGACAACGTCATCGATCTGAATTTTTATCCGTTGGCCTACGCTCAAATTACCAACAAACGCTACCGCAGCATCGGCCTTGGGGTCAGCGGCTATCATCACATGCTGGCCCGTCACGGTATTCCTTGGGAGAGCGAGGAGCACCTTCGCTTTGCTGACGATGTGTTTGAGCGGATCAACCAAGCCGCTATTGAGGCGAGCTCCGATCTCGCCCAGGAAAAAGGTGCCTACCGAACCCTGCAAGGCAGCGATTGGCAGACCGGGGAATATTTCAAAAAGCGGGGCTACACGTCTCCCTCTTGGAAGGCACTTCAAGAAAAAGTGGCCACTCAAGGCATGCGCAACGCCTACCTCTTAGCTGTGGCGCCCACCAGCTCCACAAGCATCATCTCCGGAACCACCGCAGGGGTGGATCCCGTGATGAATCGCTACTTCCTGGAAGAGAAAAAAGGCAGCATGCTCCCCAGAGTGGCGCCTGATTTAACCCATGAAACCTTTTGGTATTATCAAAACGCCCACCACATCGATCAATCCTGGAGCATTAAAGCCGCCGGCGTCCGCCAACGCCACATCGACCAGGCCCAGAGCCTCAATCTGTACATTACTACAGACTTTACCATGCGCCAGGTGTTATCCTTATATTTAGAAGCGTGGCAATGCGGGGTGAAAACCCTATACTACGTCCGCTCCCGGAGCTTGGAAGTCGCCGAATGCGACAGCTGCTCCTCATAGAAAGAAAGGAAGGGGATTCAATGGAATTACTTAAAAAAAGACCGCTTTTCAATCCAGAGGGAGATGCCGACATCAGGCACCGGCGGATGGTGGGCGGAGATACCACCAACCTCAACGACTTCAACAACATGCGCTATGCTTGGGTCTCGGACTGGTACCGACAGGCCATGAACAACTTCTGGATCCCCGAGGAAATCAGTCTGGCGCAAGACGTCAAAGACTACCCAAAGCTCGAAGAGACCGAACGAGTTGCCTACGACAAAATCTTGAGCTTCCTTATTTTCCTCGATTCCATTCAGACGGCAAATCTGCCCCACATCGGCGAATACATCACCGCCAATGAGGTGAACCTTTGCCTCTCCATTCAGACGTACCAAGAGTGTGTGCATTCCCAAAGCTACAGCTACATGCTTGACACCATCTGCAGCCCCACCAAGCGCGATGAGATCCTCTACCAGTGGAAAACGGACGATCATCTGCTAAAGCGCAACACCTTCATCGGCAACTGCTACAATGCCTTCCAAGAAAAGAAAGACGCCAAAACCTTCCTGCAAGTCCTGATGGCCAATTACATCCTAGAAGGCATCTACTTCTATTCCGGCTTCATGTTCTTCTACAACCTCAGCCGCAACGGCAAAATGCCCGGTTCTGCCCAGGAGATCCGCTACATCAATCGGGACGAAAACACACATCTTTGGCTCTTCCGCAACATCTTATTAGAGCTTCAAAAAGAAGAACCGCAGTTGTTCACCCAGGAAAACATTGCCATGATGCAAGAGCTCTTAGAGGAAGGCGTTCGCCAGGAAATCGAATGGGGACATTACGTCATCGGCGATTCCATCTCCGGCCTCAATAAGACCATGATTTCCGACTACATTAAATACCTCGGAAACCTCCGCTGGTCGAGCCTTGGCTATGGAATCCTATATGAAGGCCATGAACAGGAGCCCGAGAGCATGGGCTGGGTTCTCCAGTATTCCAATGCAAACATGGTCAAGACCGACTTTTTCGAAGCCAAGAGCACCGCTTACGCCAAGAGCACCGCTTTGGAGGATGATCTTTAAAAAAGAAAACCCGTCGAGGGCTCTCCAGGGCAATGCTTTAAATATAAAAACCCGAGGCACCGGATTCGGCGCCTCGGGTTTTTTACTGGTCGTTCATTCTTGCAAAAAGCAATAAACCCCAAAGAGATCCGAAGATTTCCATGGGGTTTACAAACCGGCATCAACTTACTTTCCCACACAGCTTCCCGTGC
>LQGW01000055.1:9699-111176 GCA_002838815.1 Clostridiaceae bacterium JG1575
GAACAGTCCGTTGCTCGATGCAACTTTTATAGAATATCACCGACCGGTGAGCTTGTCAACACAATTTTTAACTTTTTTTGTTAATTTTATGTTGTCCGCTCGAAGCGGTGTACTACCTAGTATAAGCTTCTGACATCATGAAAGGAATTCCTTACATCCCCAAAAAAGGCGCTTATACGCTTTAATCTCGAGATTTCTCGTCTTTTCATAAGGTTCATCCTTACGATACACCTGGATCCGTTCCTCTTGCTTTTCACGGTTTCCCCCTTTGTCTTTTGCAACCTTCCGATTTTTAGACGTGCTTTCTCGGCCCTCATCACGCTTAAAATTTCTCGACGCATTCCTTGAAATACCGTTTATATGCGCGCTTTTG
The DNA here is from genome assembly GCA_002838815.1 of Clostridiaceae bacterium JG1575. Classification (GTDB taxonomy): domain Bacteria; phylum Bacillota; class Clostridia; order Clostridiales; family Clostridiaceae; genus JG1575. Next base: position 10,073 of record LQGW01000055.1, read on the forward strand.
CCCCTCTTCAACGCTCGTTCTACCCAGAGCGTTGGAAATGCCTCAGGGTTTTTTCGTAGTTCCAGCCCGTAAGTTCTTTGGGAGAGGGAGCGTTCGTCGTATAATAGAGGCATTCGTCAAAAGGAGTCTCAATACGATATGTTTCAAGAAGCCATCTCCCTTATGGGTCGTCATTTTTCGGACATTCGCTGGATCGGTCTTATCTTCCTCTTCGCCATCGGCTACGGCTTTCTCAACCGTCCTTGGTTCGGAAAAAAGCCTTTTTCCTTGGTGCTGCCTTTGGATAAAAAAATCCCCTTCGTTCCTTGGACCATTGTGCCCTATAACTTCTGGTACCCGATCCTTTTGCCCACCTGCGTTTGCCTGGCCATCTGGGAAAAGCCTCAGTTTTACCATTTTCTAAGCGCCTACGCCCTGGGCTCCTTTGCGGCTTTTCTAATTTTTTTATTCTTTCAAAATGAGGTGCCTCGCACAAATTCCTTGGAAGGGTCGGCATTTTCTCGCTGGCTTTTGCGCCTCACTTGGCGCATGGACCGCCCCTACAATGGCTTCCCTTCCATCCATGTATTCGCCTGCACCCTGACCCTTCTTGCGGTTTTTGCCTCTTCCTTCCCCCTAGCCGGCAAACTGTTCATCGCCGTCTCTCAGCCCATCATCATGGCCTCCACCTTAACCACCAAGCAGCACGTCGTCCTGGATGTGTTGGGCGGGGCCTTCCTGGCTTGGCTCTCTTGGACCCTGTCCTCCGGCCTGCTCTATTAAAAATCGCATTCGCCGTATAAAAGGAACAGATCCACCTCTTGGGAAGTGGATCTGTTCCTTTTATATGGGTTTATTCCTTAGGTCGCTTCCGGGATCGGCTCCTCCCCCCCGGGACGTGGGATGGGGGCGAGCGTCCTTAAAACCCTTGGGTTTGGTAAAGACTTGCGTACACCCCGCCCTTGGCCAAAAGCTCCTCATGGGTTCCTTCCTCTGCGATGCCGCCTGGAACTAAGACAATTATTCGCTGAGCGTTGCGGATCGTCGCCAAGCGGTGGGCGATGATGAACGTCGTACGCCCCTTGGCCAATTCTTCAATGGATTCTTGAATGATGCGCTCGGATTGATTGTCCAATGAGGAGGTGGCTTCATCCAAGATCAAAATGGCGGGGTTCTTTAGGAACATCCGGGCGATGGAGAGCCGCTGCTTTTGTCCACCGGAGAGCTTTACGCCCCGCTCTCCGATCTGCGTGTGATACCCACCGGGCATTTCAGTGATGAAATCGTGAGCGTTGGCGAGCTTGGCCGCCCGGATCACTTCCTCTTCGGTGGCGTTGAGCTTTCCGTAGGCAATGTTATCAAAGATGGTCCCAGTGAATAAGAAGACGTCTTGCTGTACAATGCCAATGTTTTGACGTAGGGACTTCAAGGTCACCCCTTGAATGTTTTGTCCATCCACGAAGATGGCGCCTTCATTAACTTCATAAAATCTGGGAATTAGGGAACAAAGGGTCGTCTTTCCCGCCCCCGAAGGACCTACCAAAGCGATGGTCTCCCCAGGAGATACCGTAAGGTTGATGCCCGAGAGAACCTGTTCTTGATGGTCCTCGTAATGGAAGGTCACATCCTGGAAGCGGACCTCTCCTTGAACTGCTTGAAGCTCCTTCGCCTCGGGCGTGTCCTTGATGTCCGCCGTCAACGCCATGACCTCTGAGAACCGGCGAAAGCCCGCCATGCCCCGCTGAAATTGCTCAACGAATTGCGCCAGACGCTTCACCGGGTTGATCATCAGGCCCATAAAAAGAATGTAGGCCGTGAGATCCGCCACATCAATGCGTCCTTGGTACACAAATACGCCCCCCGCAATGAGCGCCACGAGATTTAATAAGTTTGCAAAGAAATTGACGCCGCCGCCGAAGATGCCCAAAAATCGGAAACTTTTGCTGCGCAACCGCTTGAACTCTTGATTGTTGACGTCAAAGCGCGCTTGCTCGTATTCCTCGTTGGTAAAAGACTGCACCACGCGGATGCCCGAGATGGAATCCTCCACCGTGGCATTAATCTCCCCTTGGGAAACCCGAAGGTCCTGAAAGGAGCGGCGCATGCGCACATTGTAGATGAGGGCAAACCAAACGAGGAAGGGAATGATGGCAAATAAGATCAAGGTCAGCGGGATGTTGATGCTCATGAGGAGAAGGAAGGACCCCGTCAGCATGACAAGGGAAATGAATAAATCCTCCGGGCCATGATGCGCAAGCTCCGAAATCTCATTGAGGTCGTTGACCAATCGAGACATGATCTGTCCTGTTTTGGTATCGTCAAAATACGAAAAGGACAACCGCTGGAGCTTTTCAAACATATCCTTGCGCATGTCATACTCCATGCGCACCCCGAGGACGTGGCCCCAATAGTTCACGAAATAGTCCAGAAAAAAACGAAGGATGTAGAGCAAAAGCAGAAAGACGCCAAAGCGCAGAATCAACGAAAGATTCCGATCGGGAATGTATTGGCCGATGAAGCGCCGCGTCACCATGGGAAACACCAGATCCGTCGCGGAGATAAAAAAGGCACAAAGCAAATCCAAAAAAAAGAGTCGCTTGTGCGGTCCGTAGTAGCGGATAAATTCTCGTATCATAATACCCTCCTTGTTCTGAAGTCCATTATAGCCCAACCCTCTTCGAAAAAGAGCCAGTACAAAACGGAATCTGATGCGTCCCAAGAAAACTGCGGCCGAATGAGAAGAAGCGCTTCTTTTTCCAAAAAATTTGCAAGATCCCCCAAGATCCCTATGCTATGATGAATAAAACCCTGAGTTTTCGAACCGATTTTTAAAGGAGGTTCTTTTCATGAAGATCTTTGCCCACCGGGGATATTCCATGAAATACCCGGAAAATACTGAAATATCGTTTCTTAAGGCCATTGAAGCCCACTGCGACGGGTTGGAGTGCGACGTGCAGCTTACGAAGGACGATATTCCCGTGATCCTTCACGATGAAACCATCGACCGGACGAGCAGCGGATCCGGGCGCGTCTGCGATTATACCTATGCCGAACTTTTAGCCTTCGATTTTGCCCACGCCATGCCCGGCGCCTATGGTCCGCAGCGCCTTTTGACTTTGCCGGAGCTTTTGCTCCTCGTACGAAAGGCCCCACAGAACCTGACGCTAAACATTGAATTGAAAAACAGCGTCCTCCCCTATGAAGGACTGGAGGAAATTGTTCTAAAGGAGCTCCGGCCCTTCCGAGATCTCGACATCCTGATCTCTTCCTTCAATCACCGCTCCATTCAAAAAATGAAGCAGTTGGCCCCACACATCCCCTGCGCTCCCCTCTTGGACCGCAAGCAAAAAAAGGTCCTGGAGGTTATAGAATCTCTTGGCGTCAAAGGGGTGCACCCCTCCATTCTGCTTTTGGATGAAGAACTCATCCGTCACCTAAAACAAGACGAGTATTTCATCAATGTCTACACCGTCAATGACCCCGGCGTCGCCCGTCTGTTGGACCAAGAAGGCGTGGACGGCATTTTTACCGATTGCTGCCTGGAAATGAAGGAGGCCTTAACGAATGGAACAAAGTCTGATTTTGATTAAACCTGATGCTGTAACCCATCACCTCATTGGCGCCATCATCGGCCGCTACGAGGAGGAAGGATTAACGGTGTCCGCGCTTCAGATGCTTCGGCCCACTCAGGAGTTGGCCGTGGCGCATTATGCCGAGCATCAGGGAAAACCCTTCTATGAAGCCCTGCTGAGCTTCATCACCTCCGGCGATGTCGTGGCTCTGATCTTGTCCGGCGAAGACGCCATTGCGAGGGTGCGCCTCCTAAACGGAGCAACGGATCCCCAAAAAGCCGATGCGGGCACCCTAAGAGCCCTTTATGGAGAAGATCCGATGCATAATGTGGTTCACGCATCGAATTCATCCGCCAACGCCCAGCGAGAAATCGCCCTTTGGTTTCCCAAAAGCGAAACAAGCCATGTCCCCAGCGAGGGATAAGAGCCTCTCGCCCGTCAACCCCGGCCAAAAAAAATAAACGCCGTACGACTTCTTTGAAACAAGAGGCCGTGCGGCATTTTTTATGGTTGTTTTAGCTCCTCAAGGGTCAACGCCGTAAATTGTTTCGCTAGGGCGTCGTCCAACACCAAAAGATCCGAATAGACGGTGGCGCCCAGCTCTTCGATGGGCTCCGTGGGCGCAAGCAAATCCGGGATCATGACGCAAGGGATGCCTGCCCGATGGGCTGCGAGGATGCCATGATAGGCATCCTCCACCACCAAAGCATCCTCTGCGGGGACCTTGGCGTGGGCAAGGCACGTCTGAAAAATCTCCGGATCGGGCTTGGAGCGCGATATATCTTCGGCGCCGACGAGAAAATCAATCATCTCCCAAAGCCCCAGCCGGCGGAGAAACTCTTGCGAACGGCCCCGAGCAGAAGACGTGGCGACGCATACGTCCACCTTCCACTCCTGCAGGTGCAAAAGGAGCGTCTTCGCGCCGGGTTTAGCCTGCAATTCCCGCTCAAAGACGCTTCGACAGCGTTTTTTCTTGGCCTCAATGAATTCCTCTACCATACCCTCATGCTCAAAATAGGGCAAAAGCTCGTCGCGGACGCTGGCGGTGGTGCGACCAATGAACCCGCACGCCATCTTATGCGTCATGGGAATGCCAAATTCGCGCCCCGTGGAAATCCAAGCCTCAAGGCTTGTGGGTTCGGTGTCGATGAGGGTTCCATCCAAGTCAAAGAGGACCAGTCGAGGCGGTCTCATTGGCCCAAGGGAGGCGCAAGGGAGGGACGAATCCGCTCATAATCGATGTAGGTCATGCGCGTGCCCGTGGCCTCATCCATCACCTCAGTTTCCTCCAGGGGCTTAAATTCCTCAAGGGATAGTTCCGGGAAGAACGTATCGCCTTCAAAGGATTTATGAATGCGCGTGAGGTAAATCTTATCCACATACGGCAGGATTTGGCGGAACAGCTCCCCGCCGCCAATGATGAAACTCTCGGATGGGGAAGCCATAAAAGGTTCGATCTCTCCTAGGGAGTGAATGACGCGGACCTTCTCGTTCGGGGAATTGAATTGCTTATTTTGCGTCAGCACGATATGTTCGCGACCCGGCAAGACCCCTGGGAGCGATTGAAAGGTTTTTCGGCCCATGATCATGGGTTTGCCCATGGTCAGCTTTTTAAAGCGTTTAAGGTCTGAAGGCAAATGCCAAATCAGCGTACCATCGCGGCCAATGACGTTGTTTTCTGAAGCAGCAACAATAATAGATAACATTAAACAGAAACCTCCATGGGGATCTTCCCAAGATGTTCGTAATTTTCCAATACGATATCCTCAATGGTAAAGTCGTAAAAATCCCGGATGTCGGGATTGATCCAGAGGGTGGGGGCGGGTTTGGCCTCTTCTCTTCGTGAAAGCTGCGTTTGCATGCCCTCCTGTTGATTGTCGTAGATGTGGGCGTTGTTGATGACGTGGGTGAAAAGACCCGGTTGAAATCCCGTTACCTGAGCGATCAAATGTTGCAACACCGCGTACTGAATCATGTTGAAGGGTACCCCCAAAGGGAAATCCGCAGAGCGCTGCACCAGCATCATGTTGAGTCGACCGTCCGTGACGTCCCAAAGCGTCATAAAGGCGCAAGGATAAAGAGATCCGCCTTCCAAATAGTCGTTTTGCCAAAGGCTCATGACCATCCGGCGATTTTGGGGATTCTCTTTGAGCTGGCGAATTAAGTCGTCTACCAGATGGTATTTCTCCACGATCCACCCATAGGAGGTGCCAATGGTCCCATCTTCTTGAGCCCATTCGTCCCAGATGTGCACATTCATCCGATGCAATTCTTCAATGGAGTTGCTCTTTTTTTGATAGATCCAAAGAAGCTCCTGAACGGCGGTTTTAAACGGGACAAATTTGGTGGTGAGAATCGGCAAATCATGCGCCAAGTCAAATTGCATGATCTGATGGGGCAGTTTGGTTGCGGGCATCCCGGTGCGATTCTGGTCGTGATATCCATGGGAGAGAATTCGCTCGATAATTGCCAAGTATTGGTCATCTGCCGTGGTCATGAAAAGGGTCCTCCTGTAGGTGCAGTGTAGATGGCCCGATGTCGGCGCCGGGCAAGGGGAATAAGGAGCGAGAGATCACGCATACAAGGGGACATCCATTACGCGCTCTTAGTCAAATAATATACTGATTGGGGCCTTCAAGCAACCGCTCTCGGGTCGTCACCCTGCAATGGCCAGTTCACGCTCGGGAAGAAATCCTACGGTTTTCGCATATTCTATGCTCCACCAGCCATCTTCTTGATGCAGCAACGTCACAGGACTACCTTTTGGCAAAACCCCCAGGCAATGGTAGTGAGCCCCTCGCCCCGAGCGTACCGAAAGATCCCGAGGCCCGACCTTGGCGTTGCAGGGACCATCCTTTGGCAATCCGTAGCGGGGCGCCGTCCCCAAAAGAACCTTGCCCCGAAAAAACCGAACCATCCGCCAAAAAAGCGCCCATAACTCAGGATCCCCCAAAAGACCCTCCCCTGGGCGGATCGCGGGCGAAGGTAAGAGGACCTCCAGGTCCCATTCGTCCAAGAGCGCCGCGGCAAGCTGAACGCTCCGCTCCAAGGCTTGGGCCGGTGCGGCGTCGGAGCAGACCAAAATCCCTAATGTATTGCCGTTATGATAGGGGCCGAGCGGCTCGGGCAGATGCCAGGCTGCTTTTTGGGGCGCCAAAAGAGAAATTACCTGGGCCTGGTCCACCACATAGTGAACGCTTCGGCCAACGCCTGGAACCGCAAAATACACGCTGGCGGCCAACGCCTCAGAGGGCTTCTCGCCGCCGAGCTCCTCATGAATGATCAACGCCTTGGGCACATTGCCGAATCCATGGTTGGATATGATTCGCCGCTCCCGCACCGGAAGCTTCCACTGTTCCGTCATTTACGTATCACCTCCCCCTACAAATAAGCCTAGGGAAGGAAAATGGCAAAGACCTTAGGATAACCCACTGCGGCGCTCCAAAGAGAGGCGCAAGCGAAATTCAGCATAAACGTCTTCGCGGTTTTGCGCCACCAAGGGCATGATGCGCCGAACCTCCTGCTGATGCGAGAAATCCAGGGAGACCATGAGCAACCCCTCCTCCTCCTCGAGCTTCCCCAAAAGCGCTCCGTCGGGGCCAAAGGCCATACTGTGCCCATAGCTTTTCCCGTGACGCTTTTGGCCGGTTTGGTCGCTGGAAACAATAAAGAGTCCATGCTCGATGGCCCGGGCGCGCAAGAGCGTTTCCAAGTGGTATTGGCCCGTGGCCCAAGTGAAATTGCCGGGCACAAACACCACCCGAGCGCCCGCCAGGGCCATGAGACGAAAGGGCTCAGGAAACCTCAGATCGTAGCAGATGGCGGTCCCCACGGCAATGCCTTCCAACTGCGTAACGGTCAGATGATCGCCCGCCTGATATAAATCTGCCTCACGAAACGGCTCTCCCCGAAAGTCCAACCCCTCAAAGAGATGTACCTTGTCGTAGATGCCCGAGAGTTGCCCCTCTCGATCCACAAAAAATGAGCGATTGCGGGGTTTTCGTTCCACACATTGCGTCAAAATGCTGCCCGCAGAGATCATCAGGGAGTGTTCCTTAGCCAGACGCTGCAAGAGCTGGGTGCTTCGGCCCAAGGGTGGTTCCCCAAAAACCTTTCCCCGTTCAAAGGGCAGATAATTCATAAATTCCGGGAAGGCAATGAGATCCGCCCCTCGATTTTTAGCCCGTGCAGCTAAGGATGCCGCCCGAGCCAAGTTATCCTCGGGATGATCCTTGGAATCCATTTGCGCCAATGCAACCTGCCATTTCATAAGCTGTTCTCTCCTTTGCGGGGCTTTGTAGCCCCTTGTTACTCCATCATGGCCTTCCCTCGGCCAAGGGTTTGTCACCTTAAGGCAATCGTTTAAAACCCAACAGCCCCGGATCCGGGCACTTCATGCGATCAAAGGTTGCCACTAAAAATCAGCTCTGCCCAAGGGCAAAGCGGTTTCTGCTGCACCATACCGGCATCGAAATAACCCATTATATAGGCTTATGCGGTGATAAATCGTGAGCTATTGCCAATCCTGCAGGATTGGCACCTTTTCACTATCGCAGGATGGACAAACCATCATTGCCGCTGAGTCCTTTTAAAAAGAAATTGCCATAGGTTCTGACCAAAGGATCCGTAGAGCCCCTTGAGGAAATGGGCGCCTTTTTACTCCCCTGTATCTATGGTGATGGCTCCATGTAGTCTATTTTTCAACTTGTCTTTTTTCTCTTGGATGGTCCCTTTTTTATAAAAAAGGGAGCGGATGATCATGAGCAACCAAATAGCAACAAGCAACGTGTTCCCCCTGCTTTCCATTCTATTCGGATGGACCCCTTGAGCACAAACGAAAGGACATGCGAATGAACTCCCGTGGACCATACGATTTTAAGGAAAAAGGATGAAGCAAATCGCATAAAAGCCTTTTTTGCTAACATCCATGGTAGGTTCTTTTTTTGCCGGCCAACTCTATTGGTGGAAGCGCCCAAATTTGAATCAAAAAGAAGTGAGCAACACCAAATAGCATTGGTGATACTCACTTCTTTTTGGATCTGGTGCACCATACTGGAATCGAACCAGTGCCTAAGGCTTCGGAGACCTTTGTCCTATCCACTGGACTAATGGTGCCTGTTCATAGAATCAGGAATCGGTGGAGTCGAAAGGACAGGCTCTGGTCGGGGTGACAGGGCTCGAACCTGCGACCTCATGCTCCCAAAGCACGCGCGCTCCCAGCTGCGCTACACCCCGGCGCCCGTTGCTTACTCTTTCTGAAAAGAAAATGGTGATCCACCGGGGAATCGAACCCCGGACACCATGATTAAAAGTCATGTGCTCTACCGACTGAGCTAGTGGATCGTATTGGCTGGGGTAGCTGGATTCGAACCAACGAAATGCCAGAGTCAGAGTCTGGTGCCTTACCGCTTGGCGATACCCCAACATCTTTTCAGCATATAAGCATGATGTTGTTTCGACGGATTCTCGCAAAGGCGAAAACCTCTTTTCTTTAATAAAGGGTGATACAATCACCCTGGATTCTTGTGTATGGGGTGAACGATGGGACTCGAACCCACGACAACCAGATCCACAATCTGGCGCTCTACCAACTGAACTACGTCCACCATATGGTGCGTCACAAGAGATTCGAACTCCTGGCCCTCGCCTTAGAAGGGCGATGCTCTATCCAGCTGAGCTAGTGACGCGAAAAAAAATGGAGCGGGTGAAGGGAATCGAACCCTCACGACCAGCTTGGAAGGCTGGGATTCTACCATTGAACTACACCCGCGGAGCGGAAGACGAGATTCGAACTCGCGACATTCACCTTGGCAAGGTGACGCTCTACCACTGAGCCACTCCCGCATATTACTATTCCATTTTTTTCTTGGTGCAGGTGAAGGGATTCGAACCCCCACACCCGAAGGCGCTAGATCCTAAGTCTAGTGCGTCTGCCAATTCCGCCACACCTGCCGACAACTGTATAGCCATTATAGCTGATGCTCCGTCAAAAATCAAAAGAAATTTGGCTGGGATAGCAGGACTCGAACCTACGAAATGCCAGAGTCAAAGTCTGGTGCCTTACCACTTGGCTATATCCCAGAGTCATATCCTTCCGCAATCTCGACGCTTCGGGGACCGTTGTTCCCGCCTCGATTTCATCGATCGTTTCTTGACGACAATAACCATTTTACAGCAACCAAGGCGCCTCGTCAACCGTTTTTTCGTCATTTTCGGGAAGTTTTTTTCTTCCGGTCCGCCGGTGCACGACACCTTGAACGGCCTACTTGCAGAGTATAACGGATGGAGGCGTTGATTGCAAGAGTCTTTGGACGTTTTTTGCATTTTTAGGGCTTTGAAGGCTCAAAACCGAAGCACTGCGCTCTTTTTTGCGCTCCCTTCATACAACTCCGGGCTTTTGAAACGGCCATAGAACCCCCTTGGCCTGCCCTGCATTTACGGTCAAAAATGCCACGCCTGGGGCAGAACCTCCTCGGGGTTCGGTGCAAGAGCCCGGATTTAAAAGAAGAACGCCGCCTTCTTGGCCCAGAAACGGACGGTGGGTGTGCCCGTAAAGGGCCACCTGGCAGCCTTCTTCCTTGGCCCTTCGGATCAGGCCTCGATGCCCCTCGCGCACGCCCAAGGCATGCCCATGGGTCATATAAATGCGCACTCCCTCAAGCTCAATCACGCGTTCGCTCGGCCAGGGGCCGTAATCCATGTTGCCGCTGATGCCGATCAGCGGCAGGTCGTGCAAAAGGTCCCGGTGGAGGAGGGGGCGCGCCCCATCCCCCAAAAACAACACTTTTTGAGCTCCTTCCCGAAGAAAAACCTCAAAAGCCCGATCCACCGCCGCCTCATCAAAATGGCTGTCGGAGAAGATCCCGATCTTCAAAGGTTCACCAACTCCTTACGCAGCTTGGCCAGGGCCCGTCCCCGATGCGAAACGCTGTTTTTCTCCACCCCGGAGGCTTCAGCAAACGTTTTGGCCAAATCATTGGAAAAGAACAATGGGTCGTAGCCAAAGCCCTCAAACCCTTTCGCTTCTTCAATGATGTATCCCTTCGCTTCGCCCGTGACCCGCAGATCCACCTTATGCCCCACCAATGCCATGGCGCAGACGAATTTCGCCTTGCGTTCCTCCAAAGGAACCCCGGCAAGATCGGCAAGGAGCTTCTCATTATTGGCTCGATCGTCCCCATGGCGTCCCGCATAACGGGCGGAGAACACCCCTGGGGCGCCGTTCAAATAATCCACCGACAAGCCCGAGTCGTCCGCCAAGACCAAGACCGCATGGCCTTTCTTGTCTTTGCCAGCGCCCTCCTCCCGCTTGGTTTTCCTCTCTTTGGCCCGCACCGCCTCATAGATGGTCCGAGCCTTGATGAGTGCATTTTCCATAAAGGTCGCGCCCGTCTCTTCGGGATCCACATCAATCCCCTCGTCCTTCAGCGATCGGATCTCTACGTCCAAATCACTCAATATGGCCTTAATTTCCTTAATTTTATGCTCGTTGTTGGATGCCACAATGATCTTCATTTGTTGATTCCTTTTTCTCACATGCGCGTTTTTTCTAAAATTTGACGAATGCCTGCTTCGCCAAGATCGAGCATCTCATTGAGCTGCTGCCTGGTATAAGCCCCTTTTTCTGCAGTTCCTTGCACTTCAATGATGCCTGCGGCCTCGTCCATTACAAGATTTAAATCGACGTGGGCCTCAAGGTCTTCCTCATAGCAAAGATCCACCATCGCTTCCCCTCGAACTAAACCGACGCTCACGGCACCAATGCGCCGCACCACGGGGTTCTCTGAAAGAATCCGTCGCTCCAACAGACGCCTCGCGGCGCACTCCAGGGCGCGGGACGCCCCTGAAATGGAAGCGCAGCGGGTTCCGCCATCCGCCTGCAGCACATCGCAGTCCACCACCAAAAGACGCTCGCCCAAACGGTCGAAGTCCAACATAGCGCGTAAGGATCGTCCAATGAGGCGCTGAATTTCAGCGGACCGGCCATCGAGCTTCAGACGCTGAATGTCCCGAGGCTTTCGCCGCGCGGTGGCCGAGGGCAGCATAGCGTATTCCGCTGTGAGCCAACCCTTTCCCGTATTTAAGCGGTGATGGGGAACGCGTTCCCCGAGGCTCACGGTGCAAAGCACAACGGTATTGCCTTGGCGATAAAGAACGCTGGAGAGGGCATTTTTTGTAAAATCATCCGTGAGGGCCACGGGGCGAATGGCCCCAGGCTCCCGCTGATCGCATCTCATGATCTCGCCTCCTCAAACAATCGATAGATTTCATCCTTAGCAGGTGGCGCCATGGGGTGCCGTTCACCAGAGGGTTCTTGCATCAGGCAATCCGTCGGGGCCGTCAAATGACCGATGATGGTCCCGGCAATGCCTCGGGCGGCCAGAGCCTCCAAAAGCGCCTGCGGATCCTCTGTGGCAAAGAGCATCGCCCCTGAACTGATGGTTCGGCTCTCCTCCAGCCCCAAAGCCCGAATCAGTTTCAAGGACGCGGGGGCAAACGGCAGCGCTCTGCGCTCAATAACGCACCCCAGACCGCTGCCTTGGGCCAATTCATAGACCGCTCCTTGAATGCCACCCTCGGTAACGTCATGCATGGCATGGACCGAAAGTTCTTTGCCCACTTCTCCTTCAGGAATCACAGAAAGCAGCTCTGAGAAGCCCTCAAGCTGGGCCCAGTCTTCAGGGGAAAAGATCGCTTGCGCCGTCGCCTTGGCCTCCTCCAAAAGAATCAGCGTCCCCTCAATGGCCAGCATCTTAGACACGACCAAGGCATCCCCTGCCTTGGCGCCACCAGTATAAATCTCCTCGCCTGCAGGAACAATCCCCAGAGCCGTCAAGGAAAGTAGGGGGCGGTTCACAGCATCCGTCACCTCGGTGTGGCCGCCCAAAATCTGAATGTTGTGCGCCACACAGAGCCTATGGAGTTCACCCATTATGTCTTCTAAGACTTTTTTTTCGGTACGGGGGGGCAACAGGAGCGTCACCATAACCCCAAGGCCTTCGGCGCCGGAGGTGGCCAGATCATTCATATTGATGTGGAAGGCTAAGGTCCCCTGATGCGTTGAGGCGGCCGTGACGGGGTCCGTGGTCACGGTCAGCACCGTTTCGCCCAGGCGGATAAAGCTGCAGTCCTCGCCCAAACGGCCGGCTAAAAGCACCTCTTGTCGCGGCGCGCCCGTATAGTTTGACAGCAGGGTTTTTAAATCCTGCGTGTTGAGTTTTCCAGTTTCCATGTTTCCATCCTTCGTGTTTTTGCGTCCCTTCTCTTGACGATGACTCGCCAAGAGAAGGGATTGCCCTTTCATTGTACACCAAAACTCCCGGCAAAAAATAGAGGATCCTACGGGAAAGCAAACGGGATTCGCGGGGCCCAAAAGGCCTGCGGATCCCGTATACAGCTTATTGGCGGGCGCGTTTTTCCACTTCCTCACTCACCAAGCGGTTGATGATGGAGGGGTTTGCCTTTCCCTTAGTGGCCTTCATCACCAGTCCCACGGCAAAGCCGACGATTTTGGTTTTGCCGTTGCGGTAATCCTCAATGACTTTGGGGTTGGCGTCCAGAGCCTTTTGCACTTCGCGCAGGAGCTCGTCTTCATCAGAAACCTGAGCCAATCCCAAGGACTCCACAAGGGCCTGAGGCTTTTTGCCTTCATGGAACATGGCTTCGAGGACCTTCTTCCCCGCGGCATTGCTGATGGTTCCCTCGGCGATGAGGACCGTCAGATCGTAAAGGTCCTTCGGGGTGAACGTCAACTCTTGTGCGGTTTTCGCCTCCTCATTCAAGAGACGAGAAACATCACCCATCAGCCAATTGGCGCAAGCTTTACCATCGCCACTCAATGCCGCGGCCTCATCGAAGAATTGGGCCATGGCCCGCTCCTGCGTAAGCACCATGGCGTCATAGGCGGAGATGCCGTAATCTCTTACAAAGCGTTCCGCCTGGTCGTGGGGCAGCTCGGGCAAGGTCGCCCGCACGCGTTCAATCCATTCGTCATCAATGGCGAGCCCCACCAAATCCCCCTCTGGGAAGTAGCGGTAGTCGTTGGCCATTTCCTTGCTGCGCATCAGAAGAGTTTGCCCGCAAGCCTCGTCCCAGCGGCGAGTCTGCTCGAGCATCTCTTCGCCCTGCGCCAAAGCCTGGGCCTGGCGCTGGGTTTCATAGGCCACCGCTTTTTCCATGGCTTTAAAGGAATTGAGGTTCTTAATTTCGGCCCTCACTCCGAAGGTTTCGGATCCCTCGGGCATAAGGGACACGTTGAGATCCACCCGAAGGGAACCCTCCTCCATGCGAACATCTGAGACCCCGATGGCCTGAAGGATGGCTCGCAGCTTAGTCATAAAGGCCGTTGCCTCTTCCTTGGACCGAAGATCCGGTCGGGTGACGATCTCGATCAAGGGGACCCCGGCGCGGTTGTAATCCACAAGAGTGCCGGCTTTTGTATGGAGCTGTTTGCCCGCATCCTCTTCCATGTGAATGCGCTCAATGCGGATCTTTTTTTTGCCCTGCTGCGTATCGATCTCCACCCATCCATCGGTGCAGATGGGCAGCGCTTGCTGAGTAATTTGATAGTTTTTTGGAGTATCTGGATAAAAATAGTTTTTTCGGTCATACCGCTGATAGGGCGTGATGTTGCAATTTAAAGCAAGCCCCGCCTTGATTGCCCGCGAAACCACTTCTTTATTGATCACGGGTAGGGCCCCCGGCAGGCCGAGGCATACCGGGCATACATGGGTGTTGGGCAGGCCGCCGAATTCTGTGGAACAGCTGCAGTAGGCCTTGGTTTTGGTGGAGAGCTCTACATGGCACTCCAAGCCAATGACTGTGGTGTAATTCATAGCAATTCCTCCGCCTTTTTCTCGGTATAGTCGGTCTTCTCTTCAAAGGCCTGCACCAATTCAAAGAGTCGCCGCTCTGAAAAATAGTTGCCCATGAGCTGGCAGGAGACCGGAAGACCGTCCACAAATCCCATGGGGAACGCAATGGCGGGAATGCCGGCTATGTTCGCAGGAACCGTATAAAGATCGTTCAGGTATTCTAAGACGCAGTTGTCGGGTCGCTCCCCTAAGCGGCGCGGCAACGTCGGCGTCGTGGGTCCGATGATGGCATCATAGGAGGCGAACAAGCGCTGGAATTCTTCCCGGATCAAGGTGCGCACCTTTAAGGCGGTGTTGTAGTAGGCGTCATAGTAGCCCGCGCTGAGCACATAGGTACCAAGCATGATGCGCCGACGCACTTCCTCCCCGAATCCTTGGGTGCGGGACTGTACGTAGAGGTCCTTCATGGTTCCGTCGCCCAGGTTGCGCTGTCCGTAGCGGATGCCGTCAAAGCGAGCCAGATTGGAGGAGGCTTCGGCGGAGGCTACGATATAGTAGACCGCCAGTGAGTGCGGCACCATTTGTAGGTCCACGAGATCCACACAAGCGCCAAGACTCTCGAAGGTGTTCACTGCGGCATTCAGCTGCTGTTTCATAGGATCCTCCAAGCCTTCCAAGAAGCGTTTGGGCAACGCTAAGCGAACCCCCTCAAGGGAGGGCGCCTTCCCAGAGAGTTCTTCAGGCAGGGGCTGATCTGCACTGGTGGAATCCTTGGGGTCCAGACCCGCCAAAACCTGAAGCATCAGCGAGCAATCGCGGACATCCTGGGAGAAAATCCCAACTTGATCCAAGGTGGACCCAAAGGCGGTGATCCCGTAGCGCGAGATGCGTCCATAGGTCGGTTTTAAACCGACCAGGTTCGTGAAGGCCGCAGGCTGACGCACCGAGCCCCCGGTATCTGTGCCAAGGCTCACCGGTGCAAGACCCCCAGCCACCGCGGCGGCGGAGCCCCCAGAGGACCCCCCGGGAACCCGCGTCAAATCCCAAGGATTTTTCACGGGGCCATAGGCGGAGAATTCATTGGCGGACCCCATGGCAAACTCGTCCATATTGAGCTTGCCCAAAACGATCGCGCCGGCCGCCTTGAGCTTCTCCACGATGGTGGCGTCATAAGGCGCCACATAGCCTTCCAAAAAGCGAGAAGCGCAGGTGTTTTGCATGCCCTTAACGCTCATGTTGTCTTTTAAAGCTACCGGAATCCCGTGCAAAGGCCCAAGGCTTTCTCCGCTGCACCGAGCCGCATCACAAGCCTCAGCCGCCGCAAGGGCCTCTTCTCGGGCCACATAAAGATAGGCGTTCAGCGTGGGGTTGACTTCTTCAATGCGCTGTAAGTACGCCTCCACCAGCTCCCGGGACGTGAGAGTGCCCTCGGCCAGCTCCTTTTTCAGCTGCCAAACGGGCCGATTAAGATTCTTCATCGCTACCTCCAATCACCACCGGAACTCGGAGGTATCCCTCTACGCGATCGGGTGCGTTGGCCAAAAATCCTTGGGCACCCAGTTCCACCCCGGGCACATCCTCCCGAATACGGTTCGTGATGGGTATGGGGTTCACGGTGATGACCGCATCCCCCGTTTGGACTTCCTGCAGCTCGCCCACATACTTCAAAATATTGTTCAAATCCTCCACTAAAGACTCCCGCTCGCGTTCCGTATAGGATAGGCGGGCGAGCTCTTCAATGTGCGCTACATCTTTTATGCTTACCGACATCCGTCAAATCTCCTCATCTATAGTCTCATCCCTAGGCCAAGTTTGCGCTCCATTGCGTGCTTACCGATAATTGGTGAACTGAATGGCAAAATCAAAATCTTCCGCCTTCAGCGCGGCAATGACCGCCTGAAGATCGTCCTTGTTTTTGCCCGTCACGCGCACGGCATCGCCCTGAATGGACGCCTGACACTTGAGCTTCAAGTTTTTGATGGCGGCGGTGATTTTTTTGCTTTGTTCTTTATCCAGCCCCACCTGAAGGGTGATGTCCTGCTTGATGCGCCCACCCAAAGAGGCCTCGGGGGTGCCGTAGGCTAGGGATTTGATGTTGATCCCCCGCTTGACCAGCTTGCCTTCCAAAATATCAATCACATTGCGCCGTTTCATATCATCGGGCGCATCCAAATGGAGTTGTTCGTCCTTGCGCTCGAGGGTAATCTTTGCCCCTTTAAAATCAAAGCGCGTGCTGATTTCCCGGTTCGCTTGATTCAGCGCATTGTCTACTTCCTGCAGATCCACTTCGGATACGATGTCAAAGGATGCTTCTTTTGCCATGGATGGTTCCTCCTCAAATAGGGCCGTGGCGGCCCTTGTGCTTATGATATGCTACCGGACTTTTTCCCGGGGCGCTGCGAGCGCTCCGGGAAAAAGTCGCTAAAAGACCGATGTGGTCAAAAGATAGATGGTAATGGCGGCCAGGATGAAAAAAATCCACCCTTGGGTCCGAAACACCGGATACACCCTGGAATCCAAAAATCCCCGCAGACTCCAGATAAGAAACGTCACCAAAAGGACCCAAAGATTCGCTCGAGCGTTGGAGAAAAGGTCCGTCACCCAAATAGAATAGGTGGAAAGATAGGTCATGATGACGGAAAACATGGCCACGGGCACCAAAAGCCAGGACAGCCCCCGGATGATGGTGGCCACCTTTTGGTGTGAATCCATCCCGGCCGTAGCTTCCTTCCATTTCATTGCTATGATATTTCTCATCCCTTCATCCACTCCATCCATTCGGCTTCGGACATGGTATCGACCCCCAACGCCTTGGCTTTTTCAAGTTTAGAACCCGCCTTTTCTCCGTAGAGCACAAGATCAGTTTTTCGGCTCACCGAGCCTTGGGGAATCGCCCCCATAGCGCGCAACTTTTCTTCCATCTGGTTTCGGCTGACCCCCTCAAAGGATCCCGTCACCACGACGATTTTTCCGACCAAGGGATGATCGGGAGTTTTTAGTTGTGCCGAGGGATTTTGCGGGTCAACGCCCAGGGTCCGCAAGCGGTCCAATTCCTTTTGGACCGCTTCGCTTTGGAAAAAATCCACCAGGGCCTGAGCCACCACTTCCCCCACCTCGGGCACCTCTAAAAATTCATCCCTCGACGCCCTACGCATCGCCTCCAGCGAACCAAAGGCCTCTGCCAGATCCCTCGCGGTTTTTCGGCCCACATTGGGAATGCCCAAGGCATAGATAAAGTTTGACAAAAGAGGGCGTTTGCTGCCTTCAATTGCTTTTTTTAAATTCAAGGCGCGTTTCTCCTTGGTTCTTGAGAGGCTGGAGAGCTGGTCCAAGGTAAGGCTGTAAAAATCCGATACCTTTGAAAGGTACAGCTCGTCCACAAACTGCGTAGCCGTCGCTTCAGAAACGCCCTCAATGTTCATCGCGTCCCGAGACGCAAAATGAACGAGGGTTTTCACCAATTGTGGTTTGCAAGAAAGGGTGTTTTCACAAAAAAGATGCGCGCCAATGGGGGTTAGGGGGGTGCCGCAGGAGGGACAGTGTGTCGGCGCCTCAATGGGCACCGAGGGCTTGTCGTTGGCCACAGCGCCCATGATCTCGGGGATTACGTCGTTGCTTCGCCGCACGTATACATCACAGCCCACGGCCAACCCCTTACGGCGAATGTCGTCCATGTTGTTCAAGGTCGCTCGGCTTACGGTAACTCCGGCTAAATCCACCGGCGCCAAAAGGGCGGTGGGCACGACCCGTCCGGAACGACCCACGTTCCACTCCACCCCCAAAAGGGCGGTGGTGGTTTCTTCTGCTTCAAATTTATAGGCGATGGCCCAGCGGGGGGATTTCACCGTATACCCCATGGCCGAACGGGTCCTAAGATCGTCTAAGACAATCACCACCCCATCGATGTCAAAGTCCAACGTCGAGCGGTCTTTGAGATTCTCTTCGATGCCTTCTTCAATTTGCGCAAAGTTCTTGGCCGTCTTGAAGTATCCATCCGTGGGAAATCCCTGGTCCTTGATGAACGCCATCATTTCGTGATAGCTCGTGAAGGGAGCTCCTTCCTGATAGCCGATGTCGTAGAAAAACACCGTGAGGTGCCGGCGACGGGTTTCCGCAAGATTTAGATTTCTCAGCGCTCCGGCCGCTCCATTGCGGGTGTTTTTCAAAGGTGTTTGCGCCGTTTTATTATAGGCGTGAAAAGCTCGCTTGGTCATTAGGGCCTCGCCATGGATTTCAAAGAGCGCATCGCTCTCCACCTTTAAGGGAATGCTGCCGATGGTCTTGATCTGCCGCGTCACCTCTTCCCCGGTAATCCCGTTGCCCCGGGTCGCGCCCATGATGAGCACCCCATCCTCATCATAGGTCAAATTCACGCTCAGTCCGTCAAACTTTCGGGTAAGCACATAGGAAGGCGAAGGAAGAGGGTCCTCGTTTTTGGCGTTGTATTCGGTCACAAAACGCTCGGTTCGAGCCACCCAGGCCGCAAGTTCCTCGTGATTTTGCGCCTTATCCAAGGACCAAAGGGGCGCTCGATGGGTGTATTTGGCAAATCCTTTAAGGAGGTCCCCACCGACTCTTTGGGTGGGGGACCAAGGGAGAACCGTGCCCGTTTGGGCCTCAAGCTCCTGCAACTGCCGATACAGATTGTCGTAATGCTGATCGGCAACCGTGGGGGCGTCCAAGGTGTAATATTCTTTAGCGTATTGGTTGAGGGTCTTGGCGAGCGCCCTCATGCGCTCTAATTTCTCTTCCATGATTCCTCCTTTCAAAGATTGGGGACCGCGCCTTCATGGCCTGGGTCCCGGGTCAAAAAAATTATAGCACGATCCGCTCATCTGTGCGCCCTCCCTCGCCTTGGAGCGAAGGGGGGCCTATGGTTTGGGACCTTTTAGTCCAACAAAAGCTTCAAAGGGGTCAAGGAGAGCATAAAGGTTTTTATGCCGTAGTTGTCAAAAACAATCTGGACCTTGGTGTCGTTTGATTCCTTCGTCACGCCCACCACCATGCCGTGACCGAATTTGGGATGAGAGACCTTTGTTCCAGCCTTGACCTCTTCAGGGGTCAGCCCTTTCTCCACATGGGTACGGATCGTAGGCGCTGCCGGACGAGAGAGTCCGTGCATGCCGCCAAAATCCGTTACCGCACGGTCCGCTCGGCTCATTTTCGGCTTCGTGTTGCCCAAGGCTTCCTTGAGCTCCTCAGGGATATCGGCAATGAAATTGGAAGGCGGATACATAACCGAGCGTCCAAAGACCCTCCGCATTTCCGCATGGGTCATGTATAAGAGCTCCCGAGCACGGGTGATGCCCACGTAGGCCAATCGCCGCGCTTCTTCCATCTCGCCAGGCTCATCAAAAGCCTGGTGCCCGGGGAAAAGCCCGTTTTCCATCCCCACCATGAAAACCACAGGAAATTCCAGTCCCTTGGCCGAGTGCACCGTCATCAGGACTAGGGCATCGGCGTTCTCATCATAGCGGTCCACATCGGAGATGAGGGCCACCTCCTCCAAGAACCCCGCCAAACTCGCCCCGTCCTTTTGATCGTATTCAGCCGCCGCATTGAGTAATTCATCGACGTTCTCAATGCGAGACTGATCTTCGGGATCCTTCGAGGTCTCGTAGGCTTTGAGGTATTGGGTCCGCTCCAGGAGCGCTAGGAGCGTATCGCGAACGGAAAACTCCGCCGCATCCACCATGAGGTTGTTGAGGAGATCGCGAAACTCGATGAGGCTTATGAGGGTTCGGCCGGAAAAAAGCGCCAAATCTTCCAAATCCAGGAGCACATCATACATGTTCTCCTCGCGCGATCGGGCGCAGTCGGCCAGCTTTTGCACGCTGACGTCGCCAATGGAGCGTTTGGGCACATTGATGATCCTTCGTAGCGACACCTCATCAAAGGGGTTGTTCAAGAGGCGAAGATAGGCCATGACGTCCTTGATTTCTTTTCGGTCGTAAAACTTGAGCCCCCCGACGATACGGTAGGGAATGCCCTCACGCATCAAACTTTCTTCAAAAATACGCGACTGCGCGTTGGTGCGGTAGAGCAAAGCGAATTCTTTGTACTGTCGCCCGTCCAAAAAAAGTCGGCGCACTTCTTTAGCTACGAACTTTCCCTCCTCGGCATCGGAGAAGGCTTCATAAATGCGAATCTTTTCCCCCATGGGGTTGGCGGTGCGCATGGTCTTTTTCTTACGGGATTGATTGTTTTGAATGACGCTGTTGGCGGCCTTCAAAATCGTTTCTGTGGACCGATAGTTTTCCTCAAGCTTAATCACCTTGGCCGACGGGTAATCGGACTCAAACCCTAGGATGTTGCCAAGGTCCGCCCCACGGAAGCGATAAATGCTTTGATCGTCATCCCCCACCACGCAGATGTTTTGGTGGGCGGCGGATAATAAACGAATGAATTGGTACTGGGCGTGATTGGTGTCCTGATACTCATCCACCATGATGTAGCGGAATTTGGTTTGATAAAACGCCAAAACCTCCGGCTCCTGTTGGAACAGCTGTACGGTGAGCATGATGATGTCATCAAAGTCCAAAGCCGAGTTTTGCTTTAGGCGCCGCTGGTACCGTTCATACACTTCCACAATGCGCGCCTTGCGGAAATTGGTGCTGTTGAGCTTGGCGTAGGCGGCCGGAGTGATGAGGGAGTCCTTTGCTGAGGAAATGGCCGATAGCATGTCCTTTTCGGAAAACTCCTTATTGCTGATCTTCAGTTCCTGCATGCATTGACGGATCAGGGCTTTTTGATCGTAGGAATCATAAATGGTGAAATCCTTGCGATAGCCCAGTCGATCGATGTTGCGTCGAAGGATGCGCACGCAGGAGGAGTGAAACGTCGAGATCCACATGCCGTCCGCCTCAGGTCCGACAAGATCGCGGACCCGCTCCTTCATTTCATTGGCCGCCTTGTTGGTGAAGGTGATGGCCAAAATAGCCCAAGGGGGCACCCCCACCTCCCCGATCATGTAGGCAATGCGGTGGGTGATGGCTCGGGTTTTCCCAGAGCCGGCCCCCGCAAGGATCAGCACCGGTCCGTCCACCGTCGTGCATGCTTCGTATTGTTCTTTATTTAAAAGACGTTGATAGTCCCGCTCCATAGGTCGTTTCTCCTTTTCGCTCCGCGCGTCCTGCTGTCTTAAAATTATACAATGAATGCCGGGGCAGGAAAAGGCAAAAAGAAAAACGTCTGTTCGTATTTTGGCCTGTCCCCCAGAGCCTTGGCCCCTTTAAACGAGGTGCCTCCCCCAAAAAGACCCCTAGGATCCTCCCATGGGAGCGATCCTAGGGGCGCGGGGGTCCGGCTTTTTTATGAGGAAGCTTGACTTGGAAGCGAATGTGTTGTGGGTCGGGTTTTTGCGCGAGAAGCGTTCCGCCGCATGTGGTTGCCAAACGTCGGGCAAGGGCCAACCCGATGCCGGACCCGCCCGTGTTTCGGGATCTCGAGGCATCGGAGCGATAAAACCTTCGGAAGATATCCTCCAGCTGATCCTCGGGGAAATCATGAAAGCGATTGGTCACCGCCACCACCACCTGCCCCTTTTGAAGCTGCACCGTGGTTTCAATGGGCCCTGGCTCCGCGTAGCGAATGGCGTTGTCGTAGAGAATGCCAAAGAGGTCCTCCAAACAAGAGGGCACGCCCCAAACCAAAGCCTCCTTGGGTCCGCTTAACGGTAAAGTCTTGCCCGTGCTTGCCGCAAGGTCCCGCAGCGCCACCTGCTGCCCTTGCAAAAGGGGCATCAAATCCACCAGGGTCGACACGTCCAAAGGGGCCTCATCGTAGCGGGAGAGCCGCAGCATATCCTGGATTAAAAGATTCATGCGCTTGACTTGGTTTTTGATTTTCGCCGTCCACTCGTTGGCGCCCCCCGTCATCTCCAATACGTCTGCCGAAGCGCTGATCACTGCAAGAGGCGTCTTCAACTCGTGACTTGCGTCATGAATGAAGGTTTTCTGCTGCTCCATAGCGTCCACAAGGGGCGCCACGGCCTTGGCCGAGAGGAGCCACAGCAGAAGAAAGACGACAAAAAGCGTCACCCCCAGCATCCAAAGGGAGGTCGTGAAAAAGCGGTGCAGGCTGTCCTTGGAGCCGCTCATCTCCAAAAAGACGGTCAAGGTTCCGTTGTGGAAGGTTTTTTTTCGGAAGCGAAAATTCCCCGCATCTCCGGTTTCCTGCGAACCCAACATCACGTCCAGCACCAAGCCCTGAATTTCCTCCCCGCTGATGGAGACAATGTTGTCCCGGTTGGTGGTGAGCACATCGCGTCCCGGAGAAGAAAAGACGCTGAAATATCGGGTGGAATAGGGCGACTCCGCGGTGAGGCCGTACTGCGATCGCTCCAAGGCCTTCGGAATGTGCGTGGGAAAGCGCCCCTGATTCTCCGCGATGAGGCTCGTTACGTAGTCGGCGCGACGATTCATTCCATAGGAGTTGATCGTGTGGATCAAGAGGATGAGGGCGCAAAGCACTAAGGTGATGGCCCCCATGGCCACGAGAAGGAATCGCTTTTTCAGCTGTTGTTCCATACGCCTACCCTCCCAGCTCCAAGCGGTAGCCAAGACCTCTTTGGGCCTTGATGGTCACCCGGGATCCCAAATCCTTCAGCTTTTTTCGAAGACCGGAGATGTTCACCCAAACGACGTTGATCTTTGCCTCGGTCTCCTCCCCCCAGATATTGTCCATCATCTGTTCCTTGGAGAGTATTTGGCCCCGATGGCGCATAAAAAACTCCAGGAGCTGAAATTCCTTGTTGGTGAGAGAAAGCTGTTGTTCGCCGCAATGAAGGCTAAAATCTGCCCGATTCAGGCTCAGATCCTCAAAAGTCATCGCCTCCCCATAGGTGCTTCGAGGCCGCCGTAAGAGGGCCTCCACCCGAGCCAAAAGTTCGGAAACCTCAAAGGGCTTGGTGAGGTAGTCATCCGCCCCAAGGCGAAGCCCCTCCACCTTATCTT
This sequence comes from Clostridiaceae bacterium JG1575, assembly GCA_002838815.1. Lineage (GTDB taxonomy): Bacteria > Bacillota > Clostridia > Clostridiales > Clostridiaceae > JG1575. The sequence goes on from LQGW01000055.1 coordinate 33,392, forward strand.
CGACCCGGGACCGGGCGGTCAATAAAAGCACCGGGACATCCGCCCCCTGGGCCCGGAGGTTCGAGAGCACCTCAAGGCCGCTTGGGCCCGGCATCATGACGTCCATGACGGCCAGATCGTAGCGGCCTTGCAATAGATAATCCAACGCATCTTCCCCGTTGTATACGGCCTCAGTGAGAAAGCCGGAGTGAGTCAAAATAGCCTCCAGGGCGTCCGCCAAATCCCGTTCGTCTTCCGCAATTAAAATCTTCATCGTCTCCCCTTAATCCCTTCCCAAGGCAGCCTTTCGTTTTTTTTAGTATAGCACCAAAGGCCCGCTCCTTGGAGGTAGGAGAGCCCCTGCACCAAGTCCCTCCTACGTTAAGGCATCTGTCGGAAGAATTCTTGAATGTTGGAGGAATCTTGGGCAAAGGTCAGCTGAGTTTTATGCGGCTTGTCGCCACGATAATAGGTGACCTCGACTCGGTCGCCCACCTTATAATTCAAAAGGGCTTTTTTAAGATCGGTCATGCCCGTCACCTTGTGCTGATCCACCGCCGTGATGATGTCCTCTTTCTTCAGCCCGGCCTCTGCTGCGGCGGTCTTCTTAGCCACTTCGATGAGGAACACCCCTTCATTTACAGGGAAGCTGACGTCGGCATTGCGCAGCTTAACTTTAGCCACATCCATCCCCGTTACGCCCAAATAAACGGATTGGAACGAGCCGTGCGCCATGACTTTATCGATGATGGGCCGCGCGGTGTCGATGGGAATGGCAAAGCCGATGCCCGAAGTGGATCCTCCGGCCTTGGCCGTATTGATGCCGATGAGCTGGCCTGCGGCATTAAGGAGCGCTCCTCCAGAATTCCCTTCATTAATAGCGGCATCGGTCTGAATCAGTCCGGACATGGTGCCCCCCCCTTTTAATGTAATGGTGCGATCCAAGCCTGAAATGTACCCCGACGTCAGAGTGGACTGCAGATCCAAGCCCAGAGGGCTGCCGATGGCAATGGCTTTGTCTCCGACCTGCACGGATTGGCTTTGACCGATGGCCACGGGCTTGAGGCCTTTTTTCTCCACCTTGACCACCGCCAAATCCAAAGCAGCGTCGCTCCACAGGACCTTGCCCTTCACGGAGGCTTCATTGGAAAAGACCACCGTCAGCTCCTCGGAGCCTTCCACCACGTGAGCGTTGGTTAGAATGTATCCGTCCTCGCTGACGATGACCCCAGAGCCCACGCCACGAATCTCCTGGCGGCCGTTGCCGAAAAAGGTCTCCACCGGAACGTTGCTCTTGGTCGTGATGCCCACCACGCTCTGGGTCACCTTTTGCGCCACCTGGTTTTCCGGCGTCGTTTGAAGCTTTACCGGCTCTTGCGTCCGTACGGCCGCCGCAGACGCCGCTAGGGACGATTGCTCCTGGGTCGCTGGGGACTGGGTGGGGGGATGGAGGCGCTGACTGGCGTAAAGGGTCATCACGGAGCCCAAGATTGCCCCCGCCAAGGCCATGGCCATAAAGCCCGCCGCTCGCTTGCCGCTCCCGGATTTGTGGTCTATGGGGTTTTGTGGACCCCCTCCGGAGCCCTGGGGCTGTGCGTTGCTTAAAATACGTGTTGGCGGCAACTCCTCATTCGTAATGCGATGCAGGTAGCGTTCCTCAGGCTCATCCCACCCTTGCTGAAGCGAAGGGTCCATCCGCGAAGCCTCCTTTGGCTCCCCGGATTGCGCCAAGGATTTTTCATCGAGGGGCTCCTGCTGGGAGGGCGAGAAGGAACTCTTTGAGGTCGCTTCCTCCCTTGGTTCTCTGGCTTCATCCGGAGGACTCGTTGCCTCAGCTTGCGCGGCGCCTTTCGGGGAAGGATCCCATGGATTAAATTCTTGATCAAACATATGACTCACACTCCTTTGATGCTTTCATTCTAAAACCCTTGCCTAAAATGAACTTAAAAGCATACCGCTTTAAATGCAAACACTTTGTAACAAGCCATTGAATGCATGGAAAGGCTGCGGTAGTCTGGTATTAAGGAATGATAAAAACCACTCAGTAATAAGGAAGGTGATCTCCAGTGATTGATTTGGTGGCTTTGGGCGAAGCCCTCATCGATTTTACCCAAGACCCAACCCTTGAAGGGGAACCCATTCGATACACCCAGCACCCCGGAGGGGCTCCGGCCAACGTTTTGGCCATGGCGGCGCGGTTGGGGAAATCCACTGCGTTCATCGGTTGCGTGGGCAAGGATGCCTTCGGGGCCTTTTTAAAGGAGACCATGGTACAAGCCGGCATTGACATCCAGGGGCTCGTTTCGTCCCCCCGCTATCCCACCACCCTTGCCTTTATTCACTCCGATGAACATAAGGACCCGTCCTTCAGCTTTTATCGAGAAGGTGCCGCCGACATCCATTTATCCCCTAAAGACCTCCCGCTCGCCCTTTTAAAAAAGACCCGCATCTTCCACTTTGGTTCCCTCTCCCTTACCCACGATCCCGCTCGTAAAGCCACCTTGGAGGCTTTAGACCTTGCCCGGGGCAACGGTTCAGTGATCAGCTACGACCCCAATTACCGAGCCACCCTTTGGGCTTCGGAGAAAAAAGCCCAAGAATCCATTGCTTCGGTTTTGGCTCGCGTAGACATCCTAAAGGTTTCTCAGAAAGAAATGGTGCTTTTGACCGGGGAAGAGGATTGGGTTCGGGGCTCCAGCATCCTTATGGGCCAAGGTCCCCGCTTGGTCCTCGTCACGCGAGGAGGCGGCGGAGCCTTTTTCAGAAACCGCCGAGGCTACGGTCGCATGGCGGCATTCCCTGTGCGCGTTTTGGATACCACCGGCGCGGGGGATGCCTTCATGGGGAGCTTTCTCTCCCAATTCCTAGAAACCGGAAAAGCTCCGGAAAACCTCTCCCCCAAGGAACTAGCGGCCATGGTTCGCTTTGCCAATGCCTCGGGAGGCCTCACGACCACAAGGCCTGGAGCCCTCTCGGCGCTGCCCACCCAAGAGGAACTCAACGCCTTTGTGGCCGAACACGAGAAGGAAGCTCAGATGCTGCCGGACGATCCTACTGCCTCAACAGGTTGCAACCCCCGGGCTTAGCGCCTCCCTGAAACCCTCGCGTGCTGGCCAAGAGGGGGACGATCCCGACTTCGGTGCGTACCGGCTGGGAAGACGCAAGCCCAGGGGCCACCCCTTAGGTCCCATGCGCGCCAACGCCTGTCGCCGCAGGTGCAAAAATGGAGTCCATCGCCTCTTTGGATCCATCCAGCGAATGAACCCATTGGAGCTCCCCGAGAAGTCCCAGCTCTCGCCTCGGCTAAAAACCCAATGGTTGCTCCTCCTGCTGAGGCGACTCAATCTGCTCAAATGAAGACCGATTGGAAGTCAGATCCATGGATTTCGCGGACGAAGTTTTGTCAACGAATCGATGGCCCTAGAAAAACACATCCGTATTCCGATAACCCCCAAATCGCAGGCATTGCAAGGATGAACCGTAAAAAGAACCACAAGCCCATTGTGTTTTTACGCCATATGAAAGACCTTACGTTCAATACCGCCTACAAAGCCAGTGGGTTGTGCCGCACTCTCAGCGACTGTTTCCAAGTAAAAAGCGACCCAATTTCGATGCACGAAAGGCAGAGCTCCTAATGGCAAGTCGTCTCAGGGCCCTCCAGGCGCCCATTTGCTGCCTTTTTTGAGCTTTTGAAGCGCACGCTTCGCCCCAGAGCCTACCCCCTGCAAAAAAGAGAGGATCCTCCATGCGAGATCCTCTCTTTTTTTGCCGTTTTTCCATTTTTCCGTTTTTTCTTTGGGCCTCTTGAGGTGCTGACTGCTGTTTCATTTTTTCAACAGCTTGCCGCCCCTCCCCTTTCTTTTTCGCCACTTCCTGAGCCTAAATCTCAGCGGCGACGGTCCTTTTGGGGATTTGGTGGTTTTTGCGCCATGGCTCTTTTTAGTGCGTTCGGTGGTCTAAAGACGGGATTGACCCAAGGCGTGGTCGTGGGCTTCCTGTTGCGTCAAAAGACAGCAGCTGCCCCATTTTTTGCCCACCGTCAGGGGGCCAATCCCCGGGGGAAATGAGTGACATTTCTAGCACATCAACAACTCAATGTCTATTTATTTTTGGAGAATTGCCGATATTTATTAAGACCGATGGTACCCCCAAGTTGACCACGGACCGTGCATGGATCTAGGGCCCCTCTTGGGGAGAAGGTACGGGGTCAAAGCTTCATTCCCAAGAGGGAAGCTTTAAGCCGGATGGGAGATTCTAGGCCTGAAGACGCTTGGGACGGTGCGCACGTTCCTTGGCCGCATTGAAAGGGATGGTGCGATGGATTCGTTCAAAGGGTTCTTTGATTTAAAGCAGCCCATCCCCATTCGAGGGATCGGCTGCCCCATGCAAGGGATCCGAAGGTGCTTTTTTTGACGCCACATGCTCTTTGAGAAGTAAGAGCTCTGCAGGCGTCAAGGGGCTATAGGCCCCTTCGGGCAGCTCCTCGGGCAAGGTCAACGGCCCAAAGGAACAGCGGTGCAACTCCAGCACTTCGTTGCCCAAAGCTGCCACCATACGCTTCACCTGATGAAACTTTCCCTCCTGCAAAGTAATGGCCACCTGATGCCCTTCCGGGTCCAAAAGCTCCATGTTAGCCGGTCGGCACTGGGTCCCATCTTCTAGAACAATGCCGTCCCGAAAACGTAGGGAATCCGCACGAGTAAAAGGATCCCTCAGATACGCGCGATACACTTTATCCACATGCCAGCGCGGAGAGAGCAGACGATGGTTTAGTTCTCCATCGTTGGTTAAAAGAAGGAGCCCCGTGGTGTCTTTATCCAAACGGCCGACGGGAAAGGGGTCGAAGGCGCGGTCCTTCGGCGTGAGCAGATCACAGACGACCCCATCTGCTTCATCCCTCGTTGCGCTGAGTAAGCCCTTGGGTTTATGCATCATAAGATAAATGTATTCGCTCAAATCAATGGGTGCCTCGTCGATGCATACGTCCAGCGTTTCTTTGTCGTAGAGCGCCCCGGGATCCTTGGCCGGCGTCCCATGGACGAAGACCCTGCCTTTTTTGATCAAGGCCCGCACCTCTTTTCGGGATCCCACGCGAGCCCGGGAAAGGATCTTATCCAGACGCTCCATCAGTTGAGTTTCTCCTTGAGGCGCTGAGCGAGCTCTTCATAGCCCGGCTTTCCCAAAAGGGCAAACATATTCTTTTTGTAGGCTTCAACTCCAGGCTGATTAAAGGGATTGACGCCTAAAAGGTAGCCGGATACGGCGCAGGCTAGTTCAAAGAAGTAAACCAGCTCCCCATACCCCTCGGGGGTGATTTGGGGCAACTGCAAAATGAGATTGGGAACCCCGCCATCGTTGTGGGCAATAACCGTTCCCTGGAAGGCATAGTCGTTGACCTCATGCAAGGACTTTTCTGCGAGAAAATTCAAGCCGTCCAAATTGGCCGGATCCTTTAGGATTTTGACGTCGCGCTGAGGCTTTTGCACCCGCAGTACCGTTTCAAAGAGCATGCGCCGCCCGTCTTGAATGTATTGTCCCATGGAGTGGAGATCCGTGGAAAAAATCACCGAGGCGGGGAAAATCCCACGGCCGTCCTTGCCCTCGGATTCCCCGTACAACTGCTTCCACCATTCCTGAAAATATTGAAAGCGCAGTTCATAGCTGACTAAAAGCTCCACCTCTTTGCCCGAGCGAGCCAATGCGTTGCGGGCGCAGGCGTACTGCAGTACGGGATTTTCGGCAAACGGCGCGCTGAGGTAGTGGGCTCTGGCGGCCTTTGCCCCTGCCATCACTTGATCGATGGGGATGCCGGCGCAGGCCATGGGCAAAAGCCCCACGGCGGTGAGCACCGAGTAGCGTCCGCCCACGTCCGAGGGAACCACGAACTGCTCGTAGCCCTCTTTCTGAGCCAACCCTTTCAAGGCGCCTTTATCGGCATCCGTGGTGGCGAATATGCGCTCACAGGCGCCTTCTTTCCCGTATTTTTCTTCAAGATAAGCCTTCATCATGCGGAACGCAACCGCCGGCTCCGTAGTGGTGCCGGATTTGCTGATGACGTTGACGCAGATGTCTTGTCCCTCAATGACGTCGAGAAAATCACTGACGTAATCGGCGGACATGGTATGTCCCAAATAGTAAATCCGAACACCCGAACGCTTTGAAGACGACAGTTCGTTGCGAAAAGCGGGACCCAAAAGGTCAATGGCCGAGCGGGAGCCGAGGTACGAGCCGCCGATGCCGATGACCACCAAGGCATCCGCCATTGCCTGAATGCGGGCCGCCGCTTCGCCGATCCGCCGAAATTCCGTGGCATCGTATGCCTCGGGCAGATCCACCCACCCTAAATAGTCATTCCCCAGACCGCTTTTTTCACGAACCGCGCGCAGCGCTTCTTCGGCAAAGGGCGCAAAGGGACGGATGGCTTCTAGGTTGGCCATCCCAAGGGTTTTGGATAAATCCAAGCTGAGATTTGTTTTCATTGTCATTCCTCCAAAAGGTTTTTTTTGGTCATCGGGCGGCCGCGGCGGACCTCAAGGGTTAGCGGGGCGCGACAGCACGTGGATTGGTGCGTCTTTAAAAGCCGCAAGGCCGAATCTTTTCGGATGCGCTCGGCCACTTTTTTGTTGCAGACGCTGCATCTTAGAAGATAGGCCGGCTGGTGTCGGCGCGCGGGCACAGGAACGGTGGCTTTTGAACTGATGCCCAAACGGTGGCAGACCGAGCGAAATACGGCATCGTGATGGTGATTTTTTTGGTCCGAAGCGTTGGCGTAAAAATGGGCGTACTCATGAAAGACCACGGAGCGGATCACGTCCCTTGGCCAATACCCCTCCAGGATCTCCCGGCAAAAAACAAAGGATACGGGATCAATTCTTCCCGCAGTTTCTCGGAATCGGTAGGCGCCTACTGCTTTTGTCCCCTGGCGATACGCTTCGATGGGGATCGCTTCGCAGCAAAGGCCTAAGATGGACTCGGCCTCCCGAAGCACTTCGCGCACCTCTTTGGATTGAATTTGTTTCATAGGCTACTCCCTTTTTCCTATTATAAACCGAAATGGTCTGCCAGGGAGCATCGCTTTTTTCGAGCATTTTTCCAACCTCCCTTGCCTTCGCGATAGCCCCTTATTTGACGCGTCTCCACGAATGAGAACGGAGGGGTTTCTCAAGAAACAAGACCGAGGGCCATCCCCTCCTGGGATCGCCCTCGGTCTTGTTTTTCAGCGAATCAACAACCGGTCTTGCGCTAGTCTAAAATCAGCTTATTGCCTTGGGCTTTCTCAGCGGGGCATTCTTCCAGATCCCGAACCGGGATCCGCCCATCCTTGATCAGTTCATCAGCCACCCAGCGAGCCACATCCCCCGTGATGTGGATGCAGTGCGCCTTGCGCTCGGGTGAGGCGAAATTGTCCCCGGCCCATTGTCTTGTGATCACGCGGCAGCACGTGGCGCCATATTCTGAAACCACATAGTCATGGAGCCCCTTGGCCACCGGGAACATTTTGGAATTCATGGGTTCCCCTTCCATACGCCCATAGGCCATGCCAAGCGCCATCTGTCCGCCACTCACGGCGCCGCAAAGGCATTGCGCCTTGCCAAGGCCGATGGGGAACGAGGACGCCAAACGCACCACTTCTTCTGGATAGGGATACCCTAAATATTGATTCAGAGTCTGAACCACGGCCTCCGAGCAAAAAAAAGTCCCCGAACGAAAATACTCCTCCGCCACTTCCTGCACCCGATCCAAAACTTCATTTCGAGTCATTTCTTTGGTATTAATCTTTTCCATTAGTACCCCCAGTTTAATGTGAGCAATCCAAGGGGACTGCTCTTTGAATCTATCGATGAGTATATCTTTTCTTTTTGATTTTGGCAAATTGTTTTATCAAACGCAACAAATCAATGTATTTAGATAAGTGAATATGGTATAGTCAATGGGAATTCATTTTACTCTTTGGAGGATCCGTTCGATGACATTTTTACGTAAACTTCCCCTGCCCATGGCCGGAACTGCTTTGGGGTTTGCCGGCCTCGGAAATCTCCTCGCGCCCTACCACCCCCTGCTTCGCCCCTTCATGGGCGCCATCGCTGCCCTCATTCTCACAGCGCTTCTCATCAAAGCCCTGGTGCTTCCCAAAGACTGCAAAGAAGCCCTGCGCCACCCCTTAGTGGCGTCCACCATGGCCACCGCACCCATGGCGTTGATGATTCTTTCGACCTATCTTCCGAAGGGTCGTCTCGCTCAAGGCCTGTGGATCCTCTCCTTGGCCGCTCATGGCGCCTACCTTCTTTATTTCACCGCTCAGTTTGTCGTACAGCAATTTAAACTCCCGGGCGTTTTCCCCTCATGGTTTATCGTGTATGTAGGACCCGCGGCCGCTTCGGTCACAGCGGCTTATCACGGCTTTGCCGCCCAAGGACGCTGGGTGTTTTGGGGGTGCCTCGTCCTTTATCTTCCCATTTTAGCGTTGGTGGTGCGAAGAACCCTTTCAAAACCGGAGCTCCCAGAGGCCGCCCGGCCCTCCCTTGTCATTTACGCCGCCCCAGCTTCTTTGCTTTTGACGGCATACATGGCTTGCTTTTCGCAAAAAAGCCCTGCTTTGGCCTGGATCCTTCTTGTCGTCTCCCTGCTTTTTTGGCTTTTTGCGACGGGTCTCTTGTTCCGCCTTGTAAAGCTCGCCTTCTACCCCAGCTACTCGGCCTTCACCTTCCCCTTCGTCATTTCTGCCCTGGCCTGCAAAGCCTTCCTTGGCTGGCAAAAGATGCAAGGCAAGAGCCTCCCCTGGTTGCAAAACCTCAACAGCCTTCAGATTCTTCTCGCCACGCTCTTGTGCCTTTTCACCCTCTGGCGCTATCTGGATTTTCTTTGGCGCCCCGCGCCCCAAGAGCCGAAACAATAACCATCTTTTTGAGTACGTCCCGTCTTGGAGCGTGTCTTGAACAAAACCCCTCGAACGAATCCGCCCAGGTTTGGTTGATTCGTCCGAGGGGTTTTTATTAGGGATCATCGCTCCAGTGAGCGGCCCGCGTCGATTCTGGCTCCCGGGCGGACTCTTTTTTTGCTTAGTCCGTGGGGCGCGGCGGGGAAGATGGTTCTCTCGAACGTCTTTTCGCGGCTCCTGCCTTATGTCTTGAGCGCTTGATGGGGGGGCGTCCCGGAAAGCGTTGGGGGCCCGGGGTATTTTTTAGCACCAGCTCCAAAGCTCCGTATAGGCCCGCCTCATTGCCAAGCTGTGCCCGGATCACCGGAATTTCTTTGGCCTTGAGCAGCGCAAAGCGTTCATAATGCGTTCGTACCATAAATAATAGTTCCGGAAAGCCTTCCATGACGCCGCCCCCTAAAACAAAGACCTCAGGATCCACGACGTTGGCGACGTTGGCCAAGGCCTGAGCGAGCATCCTTGCGCCTTTATCCAAAGCCTTTTGTCGCAAAGGATTCGTCGGACCCATCAGATCCTTAACCTCCATGGGTTCTCCTTTCAGCTCGGAGTAATTTTGGGCAAGCCCTCGTCCCGAAGAATACATCTCAAGGCATCCAGAGCGTCCGCAGGTGCAGCGGCGGCCATGGGGGACCATGATCATGTGTCCCAATTCTCCGGCGAGACCGTGGCGCCCCTCAAGAATCCGTCCGTTTTGCAATAGTCCCGCGCCGATGCCCGTCCCCAAGGTCACCAACACCATATTTTTGGGGGCGCGCTCCATGGCGGACGCCTCCCCCAAGGCGGCAAGATTGGCGTCGTTGGCGATGAGGACCGGGCAGTCCATCCCCTCTTGCAATAGCTTTGCCACGGGCAGATTTTCCCATCCCAGATTAACCGCTCTAAGACAAACGCCCCCCCGAACGGGCCCGGGCACTCCCAATCCAACGCCTCTTAGGTCCTCTCTTTGAGCTCCGGCTTTTTCCAAAAGGCGCCAAACCGTTTGCGTCAAATGATCCAGAACCCCTTGAGCTCCCTGCTGCTTAGGAGTGGCTCTTTTTTCCCGCAGCACCAACCGATTGCCCTCGAAGAGCCCGGCTTTGATGCTTGTCCCTCCGACGTCCAGCCCCACAACGATGTTTTTCATACGATTGAACCCTCCGACTGTTCTTTTTTCGCCCTCACGCTGTCTAGCGCTTCAGCGAGGCCAAGGTGCTGTTGATCCACTCAATAGCTCCCTATGCTGGCTTATTTTTCTTTCCACCTTAGGCTTCCCTACAATAATCCGTTGAAAATCTGCCGTCAATAAACAGAATTTCACAATACAGGTTCCTTCCCATTATTTATGTCATATATCCGCAAAAAATGATACAGTTTCCTGGAAAAAAGCGGTAAAAAATTATGTTCAAGTAAGCCCTTTTGGAGTATGATATGAAAGTAATGCAGTTGCCTAACAATAGAAATCATTGTAGTTTTTTTGATAATCTATTAAGGATTAACGGGGTAAATTACCAAGAGGAGGAAATAATGGAGTTTGCAAAACGAGCATTCAGGGGCGGCGTCCATCCGCCCGAGAAAAAGCGGACAAAGGACTGTCCGATTACTGACATTAAAGACATCAGCCTGGTTCGCATCCCCATGAACATGGCCATTGGGGCCCCTTGTAAGCCCACAGTGAAAGCGGGAGATCATGTGGACATCGGCCAGGTCATCGGAGAGCCCTCGGGCATTGCTGTGCCCATCCACGCCAGCATTTCGGGGAAAGTAAAGGCCGTGAAGGCCGAATACATGGGGACCGGCGACATGATGGTTCTCGTGGACATCGAGAACGATTTTCAATATACGGTGGCCGATACCGTCACGCCGCCGGTGATCAAAGACCAGGCGTCCTTTGTGGCCGCCGTCAAAGCTTCCGGCCTTGTGGGCTTGGGCGGCGCCGGCTTCCCCACCCACGTCAAAATGATGCCTCCGTCGGATAAAAAACCGGACGTGCTGCTCATCAACGCCATGGAATGCGAGCCCTACATCACTTCGGACGACCGTCAATGCATTGAAAATACGGCGTCCATCATTCGGGGCATTGCTCACGTCTTGAAGTGGCAGGATATCCCAAAAGCCCTGATCGGCATCGAAAACAACAAAAAGGAATCCGCCCAAGCCTTGAAGGATGAAATCAACGCCCAAGGCCAAAGTGAACGCATGGAGGTTCGGATCTTCCCGGTTCGCTATCCTCAAGGAGCGGAGAAAACCTTCATCCAGGCGGCCACGGGCCGCATCGTTCCCGCGGGGGGATTGCCCCACGATGTGAACGTAACGATGATGAACGTCTCCACCGTCAACTACCTCAACATGTATTTGGAAACCGGTATGCCCCTGGTGCATCGGGTGTTGACGCTCTCTGGAGACTGCCCGAACCATCCGGGCAACTACCGCGTTCCCATCGGGACTCGCATCTCTGAGCTCATCGAAAAGGCCGGCGGCACCCTCCGGGAACCGAGAAAGGTGCTCATGGGGGGGCCCATGATGGGTCTTGCCATGTCCGACTATTCGACGCCAGTCGTCAAAAACAACAACGCCATCCTCTTGCTGGATGAGGGGGCTGACGTGCCCAAGGAAGGACCCTGCATTAACTGCGGCCGCTGTGTGGACGCATGCCCCATGGGTCTTGTACCCAACCGCCTCAACAAGGCAACCAAACGAAAAGACTTTGATCGTCTGGATGAGCTGGCCGTGATGAACTGCATCGAATGCGGCTGCTGCTCTTATGAATGCCCGGCGCGCATTCAACTCGTTCAAAGCATTCGCACCGGAAAAATCTTCTACCATTCGGCGCTGAAGAAGCTCCAAGAGAAAAGGGAGGCCGCAAACTAAATGAATCTCATTGTATCGAGTTCTCCACATCTTCGGGGAAAACGCACCACTCAAAATCTGATGCTGGATGTCATCATCGCCCTTATGCCAGCCCTTGCAGTCTCGGTTTGGATCTTCGGACCAAGAACCCTTTGGATCACCGCCATTTCCGTGCTCTCTTGTGTGGCCTTTGAATTTCTTTCCAATAAAATCCGCAAAAAAGAGACCACCATTACGGACCTCTCCGCCGTGGTCACTGGCATTTTGATCGCCTTCAACATGCCTTCTTCTATTCCCCTTTGGATCCCTGTGCTGGGAGCGGTCATCGCCATCGTCGTCATCAAGGAAATGTTTGGCGGCCTGGGTCAAAACTTTGCTAATCCGGCCTTGGTGGCGCGGATCGTCTTGAGCCTGTCGTATCCGGCATTGATGAACAACTTTACGGTAACCAGCCGTTGGGCGGCCGCCGGTTCCTCCGGCACCGGAGACATGGTTTCCTCCGCCACGCCCTTGGCTTTGAAAGCCGCGGGCGAATACGTGCCGAACACCATGCGCATGTTCTTGGGACAGCACGCAGGAGTCATCGGAGAAGTCAGCGCAGCGGCACTGCTCTTAGGATTTTTGTACCTTGTGGTGCGTAAAGTCATCAAACCCTGGATCCCTCTTTGCTTTGTAGCCACCGTTGCCCTTTTGGCCCTGGCCACCAAAAACGATCCCCTCTTCCACATTTTGGCCGGCGGCTTGATGCTCGGCGCCATCTTCATGGCTACCGACTACGTTACTTCGCCCTCCACCACCAAGGGAATGATCCTATTTGGCATCGGCTGCGGGTTACTCACCGGACTCATTCGCTTCTTCGGCAGCCTGCCGGAGGGCGTTTCATACGCCATCTTGGTGATGAATCTTTTAGTCCCCACCATCGATAAATACACCGCGGTCCATCCCGTAGGAGGTGTGAAGCGTGCTTAAAGAAAAAGAAGGCATTGTGCCAATTCTCGTACTCACCATTGTGGCCCTCATCATGGCGACGCTTCTCGCCATCACCAACGCCGTCACCAAGCCCAAGATTGATGCCGCAAAGGTCAGCGCCTACAAAGAGGCCATGGAGGCCTTGATGCCTGAAGCCAATGCGTTTGAAAACATCAAAGGGGTAGACGTCGACGGCGTCAAGGATATTTTCCTTTGCAAAAAGGGATCCGAACCCCTCGGGTATGTGGTCATCGCCGAAACTCAAGGTTACGGCGGCTCCCTGCCCGTCATCACGGCCTTCAAATCCGATAAAACCTTGGCAGGGATCTTCTCAAGCAAAACGGCGGAGACCCCGAACTACGGGAAAAAAATTGAAGAAGCCGACTATCAAAAACAATTCAAGGGAATGGCTGCCACTCAGCCCTTCACCATTGGCAGTGAATCCGGTGCAACCCATTTTGATCAGATCAGCGGGGCCACCATCACGAGCAAAGCGCTGAAAAAAGCGCTCAACGCATCCCTGAAAGCCCTACAAGGGCTTGGGTATTAAGGAGGTCCCCTATGGCAAAAAAAGAAACGCCGCTGCTCGAGGTATTCACTCGAGGCATCCTTAAGGAAAACCCCGTTTTAATGCTCCTTTTGGGCATCTGCCCCATCCTCGCGGTTTCCACCACCGCCATCAACGGCATCGGGATGGGCATCGCCGCCACCGTGGTTTTGATCGCCACGAACTTTATCATTTCGTGCATCCGAAACCTCGTCTCAGACAAGGTGCGAATTCCGGTATACATCACCGTCATCGCAGGCATGGTCACCATCATTCAGCTCTTCATCAAAGCCAATGTACCCTCCTTGGATGAATCCCTCGGGATCTTCATCCCCTTGATCACGGTCAACTGCATCATCCTGGGCCGGGCCGAAGCCTTCGCCAGCAAAAACAATCCGCTGCGCTCCGTGGTGGATGCCCTGGGCATGGGCCTTGGCTTTACCCTAGCCCTGGTGATTCTCTCCTCGCTTCGGGAGATTTTCGGCAACGGAACCTGGTTTGGCAAATCCATCCCAGTCCTCTCCGATCATGCATTCAGCATCATCGCCATGCCCCCCGGCGGCTTCTTCATCTACGGACTGATGATTGCCGGAACCCTCGGCATCATCCGCTTTATGGAAAACAATGCGCGCAACAAAGCCAAGGAACTGGCCAAGGGTGGCACGCTCACCGCGCAAGCCAGCGTGGTGGAGGATGGTTGTTCCTCAAGCTGTGCCTCGTGCCAAGCCGGCGCCGCCTGTGGAATGGCCGAATTCAGGGGACAGATGACCCCCAAAACAAAACTATGGATCCCAGGGAACCCCAAACGCCCTGAGGGGAAGGAATAAGCTATGAATCAGTATCTTCAGTTGCTTTTCAACAGCATTTTTGTCAATAACGTGGTGCTCGTGCAGTTTTTGGCCATCTGCTCCTTCCTCGGGGTCTCTCGCAACGTCAAAACGGCCATGAGTATGAGCGGCGCCGTCATCTTCGTCATGCTGGGCGCCTCCGCCATCACCTACCCCATCAACACCTTTGTGCTCAAGCCCAACGGATTGTCCTACCTTCAGACCTTGGTGTTCATCCTCGTCATCGCCTCTTTGGTGCAGATCGTGGAATCCATCCTCAAAAAATCCGTTCCGCCCCTTTATAAAGCGTTGGGCATCTATTTGCCCCTCATCACCACCAACTGCGCCATCTTAGGCATCACCCTTCGCAACGTGGAGTCCAACTACAACTTCGGATTGGCCATGACCAACGCCTTGGGCTCCGGCCTTGGCTACCTGCTGGCCATGTTCATCTTCTCTTCCATCCGCGTACGCCTGGAAGACTCCGAAGTGCCCAAAACCTGGGCAGGACTGCCCATTACTTTGGTTTCAGCCTCCATTGTCTCCGTATCCTTCATTGGATTCCGAGGCATCGCTGAAAACCTGTTTCGTTTTTAGGAGGTGCCCTAATGATCGCAGCCATTGATCCTATGAGCATTGCCTTGCCGGCGGGATTTCTCACCGTCACGGCGCTCCTTTTGGGAACGCTCATCACCATCGTTTCAAAAAAATTTGCGGTTCCCGTAGACAACCGCGTCAACGACATTCTCGTTTTACTGCCCGGCGCCAACTGTGGCGCCTGCGGATATTCCGGCTGTTCGGGCTATGCAGAAGCTCTGGCCTCGGGCAAGGAAACCAACACTTCGAAGTGCATTCCCGGCGGCCCCGCCACCTCGGATGATCTTTCCGACTATTTGGGCTTTGCCTTGGAAGTGTACATGCCCATCATGGCTCAAGTGTATTGCCAAGGCACGACCGACCGCACCAAGCCCCGTTTCTCTTACGAAGGCACCCCCACTTGCAAAGCCGCGAACCTCGTGCAAAAAGGACCCGGCAGCTGCGTTTACGGTTGCTTGGGCTTTGGGGACTGCAAAGCCGTTTGCGAATACGACGCCATCCGCATCGAAGATGGTGTGGCGCGGATCATTCCGGAAAACTGCATTGCCTGCGGCAAATGCGTCACCGAGTGTCCCAAATCCATCATCCACCTGGTGCCCAAACGGGAGAACGCCTACATCAATCGGTGCTCCAATCCTCTGCTTGCCCCCATTGTGAAAAAGAGTTGCTCCATCGGATGCATCGGCTGTACGCTCTGTGTGCGGGCCTGCAAATATGGCGCCATCACCATGAAGGATTCCCTGGCCATCATCAACCAGGAAAAATGCGTTCAGTGCGGAGAATGCCTCAAGGTATGTCCCTCCAAGTCCATCATCATGGGCCTTGTTATGTAAGGCCCTGCCCTCCAAGGAACCAAAGAGCCCCACTGGGCGCCTCTTTGGTTCCTTTTTTTCAGCACCTACTTCATGGACCCCTTCGCGCAAAGCCCCCTCCCGTTCGCTCTGGGGCGAGCCGAACAATGCCTCAAGGAACCCGAAAAAGCCAGGGAGCGGATCCAACAATCCGCCCCCTGGCTTTTTCGGGCTGTTTCTATCTTTTCTGGAATGGCTTTTTCCGTCCCTACCCCTGATCCCTCATGGGCGCACGGCGCGCCCTCAAACGACCCAGGAGCATTCCTAAAAGGTTCGCGCCAAGGTAGGCGAGGAAGAAGAGGGCGTCTTTATCCAACACCAACTCCCCCGCCCGAACCCGGATGGCGATGAAAAAGACGGCCAAGAGGACAATGAGCTGAAAGAAATCCGCAGGGCCTCGGCGGTTGGTCAAAAAGGCGGTGAGGAAGAACACGAGGGGGAATCCCGCATAGACAATGGCCGCAACTCGGATGATGCCTTGGAATTCATGGGTCTGGATCCAAAAGAGGTCTTCAAAGAATACCCCCAATACTACCAGCAGGGCGCCTAAGAGGATCCAGGGGAAATTTTTAGGATGCATGATCGACCCTCCTTATGATGCGGTGAAGTGAATACCCTCATCATAAGGAAGGATCATGAACCGATCGTGACGCTCCCATGAATTTTTCAAGGGCTGCTTGGCCCCTCTTTTTTACCCAGCACGGGCGCGGTGGCGATGAGATCCGCCTCGAGACCGCCTACATGGGGGACGAGCACCTGGCCCAAGGAAATGGGCGCTGGCACGATGGTCCCTTTTAAAAGGGCCATCACGTCCAAAAGGCGCTCTTTAGGGATGGGAACGCTGGTTTTCACCGAAACCATTTGTTTTTCTCCGCCACGGACCCGAAGGCAGGTCGTGAGAGTCCGCATGGGGTGGGTCATTTCCCGCAGGGCATGTCCGACGCCCCGAGGGCACCCGTTGCCCGACACCTTCCAGGATTCGGGATCTTCGGCTGGGCCGCTCACCGTGAGGCGGCAGCCCATGGGGCAAAGGATGCAGGTCATCTCTTTAATCATGGTTTCCCTCCACAGTCGCTTCAATGGCTCCCCCTTGGGGATTCCAGGCCTCCGGAGAGAGGGTCGTCTGAATCATTTCCGAGGGCAAAAGAATGCGATGGTACGTTTCTTGGAGGCGCCGTCCGTCCTGGGTTAAAATCACCTTGGCGCCCCGGACGACGTTTTTTGCCCGCAAAAACAAGGGGATGGGCTCTTGAGTCTCGCAGCGTAGTCTTTGGGGTACCACGCTCGCAATGCCTTCTCCCGCCTGAAGGGGCAAGGCCTTAACAGGCCCCAGCCTTCCTTTGGCATAGCGGGCAGCCATGACGCCGGCCTGACGTCCTTCCTTTGTGACAAAATCCACCACGTCGTGGACGTGCAACACATTGCCGCAGCTGAAAAATCCCGGCTGATCGCACATCAAAGCGGAATCCACCGCCGGCCCCCCAGTTTTGGGATCCAAGCCGATGCCAACGCTAAGGGGCAATTCAATTTCAGGGATGAGCCCCACCGATAAAAGAAGGGTATCGCAGGAGATTTCTTCTTGGCTTCCCGGAATGGGTCTTCGCTGTTCGTCCACTCGGACCAAGCTCACAGCTTCCACCCTCGTGTGCCCATGAATGGCGGCGATGGCCGTCGAGCATTTTAAAGGAATGTCAAAATCCTCAAGGCACTGGGCCACATTGCGGGCAAGGCCCGAGGAGTGCGGCATGATTTCCACCACAGCCCGCACCTTAGCTCCCTCCAAGCTCATGCGCCGGGCCATGATCAGCCCAATATCCCCCGAGCCGTAAATCACCACCTCGCGTCCTACAAGGTATCCCTCTTCATTCGCCATCTTTTGGGCAAAGCCCGCGGTATAGATGCCGCTGGGGCGAACCCCTGGCAGGGCGATCGCTCCGGCGGTGCGCTCGCGACAGCCCGTAGCAAACACCACGGCCTTGGCTTTGATTTGCAAAAGACCCGCCGCACACGCCACCGTCAGTTCATGATCCGCCGTAAGGCTCAGCACCATGGCATTTAAAAGCACCGGCACCCGTTGCGTCTTGATTTGCTCAATGAATCGCTGGGCGTATTCGGGCCCTGTGAGCTCTTCCCCGAATTCATGCAGGCCAAAGCCATTGTGAATGCATTGATTGAGAATCCCGCCCAGCTCCTCGCTGCGCTCGATTAAAAGGGGGCGCCCCCCTTCTTTTTGGACCGATAACGCGGCGGCCAGTCCAGCAGGTCCTGCCCCGATAACCACCACCTCGACCTCTTGAAAAAAAGGCATCGTAGTTTCATTATTCTTCATCTTGATTCCATCGTCCGTCCTTTCGTTCGCGCCCGAGCTCTTCCTTGGTTCTGGCCCGAAGGATGGCGGAGCCCTTGGAATCCTTCAGCACCTGCGTGATGGGGATGCCCTGCTCAGCGGCCAAAAGGGCCATGACTTTCGGCCCGCAAAAGGTCCCTTGACAGCGCCCCATGCCGGGTCTCACCCGCCGTTTCACCCCGTCCATGGTTATCGCCGCTGCGGGAGAGCGCAGCGCTAGAAGAATCTCTTTTTCCGTCACCGTTTCACAGCGGCACACCACATGCCCCCAAGCGGGATCTTCAGCAATGGCCGCTTTTTTTTGTTCTGCGCTCATGTGGGAAAAGTTAGGGATTCCACGACGCTCGCTGATCCAATGCTCTTTCGGGTCCTCTGGGAGGCGCCCCGATCGGCACATCAGCTCATACACCATTTCACCGATGGCTGGAGAGGAGGCGAGTCCTGGAGATTCAATCCCCCCTGCATGAAAAAATCCGGGGGACTGACGGCTTTCATAAATCATAAAATCTCCCGTATCCGGGGTGGCCCGGAGCCCTGAAAATACCCGAATCGTTTTTTGCAGGCGCAGCCCGGGCACGGAGCGCCGAGCTAAGGCATCAATTTGCGCGAGCCCCGATGGCGTCGTATCCTTTAAAAATTCTTCCTCGCTGACCGCTACGGAATTGGGTCCGATCATCAAATTACCATGCACCGTGGGGGTCACGAGAACCCCTTTGCCCAAGGGTGTGGGGGCTTGGAAAATGACGTGGGAGACCATGGCCCCCTCCGAGCGGTCCAACAGTCGGTACTCGCCCTTTCGGGGATGAATCGTATACTCGTGATCCCCCACCATGGCGCCAAGATCCGCCGCATGAATGCCCGCCGCATTGACAACGGTTCGGGTCTGTAAGGGACCTTGACTCGTCTCCAATAGAAACCCGTCCGAGTGGGGGATAATGTTCAAAACCTGTCGGTCCCGTTGAAAAATCACCCCGTTGGCCATCGCGTTCTCTAAAAAGGCC
The DNA here is from genome assembly GCA_002838815.1 of Clostridiaceae bacterium JG1575. GTDB lineage: Bacteria > Bacillota > Clostridia > Clostridiales > Clostridiaceae > JG1575. The sequence continues at coordinate 52,274 of LQGW01000055.1, forward strand.
AAGGTCATGGCAAAAGGGCAGACAATGCCCGCCGAAGTGCACAACAAGGCGCCTCGCACCTCATCCGATAAGGCGCCCTCCAGGGCCAAAACCTCTTGTCTGCTCAATAAGGAGAGCCCTTCCACACCGTTGGCCCTGCCGCGCTGCAACAGCGCCTGTAGCACCGCCTCTTCATCTGGTGTGAAGGCCAGGACCAGAGATCCCGTAGGTTCATAGGGAAAATCCAGCATTTGGGCAAGCTTGGGGATCCTCTGGGCCCCGCGCACATTGAGCTTAGCTTTGAGCGTGCCGACCTCACAGTCGTACCCGGCATGGACGATGGCGCTGTTTGCTTTGCTGGTGGCTTCCCCCGGCTCCAGATTCTGGTCGAGGATGAGGGTCCGCCAGTTTTGTCTGGAAACTTCCCGGGCTACGGCGCAGCCTGTGACGCCGGCCCCGATAATAACTACATCGTAAAGAGGGGGTTCCCCCATTTCTTTATTATTCGTCCTTGGCATTGGTGAGATCTCCTTTATTGGCCTCAATCGCTTTCTTCGTTTCTTCGGTTTCCTCATCCTGCGCCCAAGCCATAGACCGCTCCACGGCCCGTTGCCATTGCCTGTAGTTTTTCTCCATTCCCCTGCGATCCTGCTGGGGGAGGAAGGTCCGCTCGCAGGCCCACTGGGATTCAATGGAGGTCATGGAGGGGAAAAATCCCGCGGCGAGGCCGGCAAGATACGCGGCGCCAAGGGCGGTGGTCTCCACCGTTTGGGCGCGCTTCACGGGGCAACCCAATAAATCGGCCTGAAACTGCATTAAAAAGTTGTTGGCGCTGGCGCCTCCATCCACCTTCAAAAGCGGCAGGGGAATCCCCGAGTCTTTTTCCATGGCGCCCAGGACGTCCCTGGTCTGATAGGCGATGGATTCCAGGGTGGCTCGAACCAAATGCTCCCGGCGCACGCCTCGGGTCAACCCCACAATGGTGCCTCGCGCATACATGTCCCAATAGGGCGCTCCCAAGCCTTGGAAGGCGGGCACCACATAAACCCCCTTGGTATCGGGCACCATGGAGGCATAAAACTCCGTCTGAGCGGCATCATACACCAGCCGCAGCTCATCGCGCAGCCACTGCACCGAAGCGCCTCCCATGAAAATGGACCCCTCCAAGGCGTAAGTGACCCCTTCTGGCAGGCCCCAAGCAATGGTGGTCAGGAGCCCTTGCTTTGAAGAAACCGCTTGGCGACCCGTATTCATGAGCAGAAAACAACCCGTGCCGTACGTATTCTTCGACATGCCCTTGGAAAAGCAGGCTTGGCCAAAGAGCGCCGCTTGCTGATCCCCCGCAACGCCAAGGATCGGGATGTTCGCAGCCCCAAAGGTCCCTTCATCCGTAGTGCCGAAAATGCCGCTCGAGGGTCGGACCTCGGGCAATAGGGCCCTAGGGATGTCAAAGAGCTTCAATAGCTCGTCGTCCCATTCCAGAGTATGTATGTTGAAAAGGAGCGTGCGGCTGGCGTTGGAATAATCCGTCGCGTGGACCTGGCCCCGCGTAAGATTCCAAATCAACCAAGTATCCATGGTGCCTAAGAGCAGCTCGCCACGCTGGGCACGCGCCCGAGCGTTGGGCACCTGATCCAAAAGCCAGGCAACCTTGGTGGCGCTGAAATACGCATCCAGCAACAAGCCGGTTTTTTGCCGAATCATGGGCTCATAGCCTTCTTTTTTCAACCGTTCGCACTTTGCCGCCGTGCGCCGGCACTGCCAACCGATGGCTGGGGCAATGGGTTTCCCTGTGACACGATCCCACATCACCACGGTTTCTCGCTGATTGGTGATGCCCATGGCCGCCACCTCATGGGGGCTCGTACCGGTGCGCTCCAAGACCTCTCGAGCCACACCCATCTGCGTCGCCCACACGTCCATGGCGTCCTGCTCCACCCACCCAGCCTTCGGGTAGTGCTGCGGGAATTCCTTTTGGGCCTGCCCCCTCATGCGCCCTTCTTGGTCGAATAAGAGCGCTCGGGAACTCGTCGTTCCCTGATCCAGTGCTAAAATGACTCGCTTTTTCATGATTGCTTCCTTTCCTTGACGCTCCGAGACTCGGCGTGGCCCCTTGGTGGTGGGTCCTCTTCGATCAATTTTAGCATATCTTGGCGCCGGCCTTTTGCCCCCGCATCGAGGATTTGCTATATAATGGGGGTATGCGCTCGCCCCTTCTGGGGGCTTGGCGTTTCGCTATTGAATGATAAATAAAGGATGAGTTTCCATGAAAAAAGATCAATTAACGCTTTATGCTTATTCGCGCTGCAGCACCTGCCGCAAGGCGATGGCCTGGTTGGATGCCCATGACATTGCCTATGAGGTGGAAGAGATTTTGGACAATCCCCCCACGACAACCCTTTTCCATCATTGGTTGGAAGCGCAAGGCGTGGCCTTATCTTCCCTCTACAACAGCTCCGGAGAAAAGTATCGGGAACTACGCATGAAGGACCGCATTCCCACCCTCTCTTTGGAGGAACAGGTTGCGCTTTTGGCCTCCCACGGAAAACTCGTGAAGCGACCCTTACTCACCGACGGCAATGAAGTATTGGTGGGCTTCAAGGAGCCCCAATGGGCCCAGGCCCTCCTGGAGAGCCACTCATGACCCTTTTTGACGCAGCCGCTGAACACTATGAGGCGTGGTATGAAACCGAGCCCGGGCGCTACGCGGAGGAAGTAGAGACCAAAGCCCTGTTCTCCTTATTCCCTCCCGACCCGCTGCAAGTGCTGGATGCCGGCTGTGGCACCGGTCACTTCACGCGTCTATTCGCTCGTCTGGGGCACCGCATGACGGGGGTGGATGAATCCGGGCAGATGCTTCGCGCCGCCCTGACCCATACCCCCTCGGCGCTTCCCATTTCTTATGAGCAGATGGACCTCTACCACTTGGAATTCCCCGACGCTCATTTTGATGCCGCCGTCTCCGTGACCACCTTTGAATTTTTGGAACACCCCCAGCGCGCCTTCGAAGAGTTGTTTCGCGTGATCCGTTCCGGAGGGGTTCTTTTGATCGGCACGATTCTTCAGGGCGGCCTTTGGGCCAATGCCTATGAGAAGGCGGCCAAATCAGGCCATGCGCTTTTTCAAAAAGCCCGTTTCTTAAGCCTTCCCGAGCTTTTAGCGCTCTCTCCGGAAACCCTTGTGGCCATGGATACCTCGCTCTTTCAAAGCCCCGAAGCCCCCCATGAGGACTTCACTCACGCCAAGGAAGAGGTCCTTCGTACCGTCAATCCCCCGGGCTTCGGCGCCTTTCTCTTTCAAAAGCCCTAAGATCTTCCACTCAAAAGCCCCCCGCTACGTTCCCTGCTCTTCGCAGGCCGCCCGCCGGCAAAAGTCCCCGCAACACTCCGTTTTTTTGCGCAGCGGGCTTTTTTGCGTGGGGCTCTTGCCGGCGCTCACGAGCGCCCGCGCCCCTATGAAGAAGGCGCGAAAAACAGGGGGGATCCTCAAAACCTCTTGGGGCCCAAACTTTTTGCGCATGAACCCCCGCCACAGGAACGAACGAGCGCAATCTGGAGGCGGTCGCGTCTCCTTAGAGACCCCCTTGCCTTTCTCTTTTGTCGCCCGCAGCGCCTGCTTTTTTCACGAAACATGAAGTCGTTCAGGTTTTTCAGCCGCTCAATGGATGCGTTTTCTTTTTGAGGCCCCTAAAAGGCGGACGGCGTCTGAAATTGGATCAAATATAATGAGGTTTCGTTGATTTGAGTTGTAAACGGATGTCATTCTCATTCTTATGAATAAACATGCTATTTTGGTCCATAGAATCATGAATTTATTAAATGTGAGCCCACTCCATCACTTGTTAACTTTTTGATTAGAAAAAAAAGAATTGAGAATGTGAAATGGATCTATTATCATTAATTTAACAATGTATCTCCCTCGGGGACGCATGAATTACAAAAGGAGGAAGGAATATGTCAGTGACAGTGGATGGCAAGAAGTTCTTGGAGCTCATTGCCGGAAATGAAATGAAGGTGGCCAAACTCTACCGGGACATCGGGGACGAGGTCGGTCTGGGACAAGGGTTCTTTGAGCGCATGGCGGCAGACGAGGACAAGCATGAGATCATCTATCGGGGATTGCTCGGGCGCCATGAAAATGACCTCATTCGGGAAACAGAGGCCAGCACCGCGCACTATGTGGAACTCTTATTGGAAAATGATTTGCTCCAGCACGTCGACGAATTGGTCGAAAGCGCCCGCCATCTGAATTTCAAAAGTCAGATTTTTGATCTTTGCGAACGCATCGAGCGGGATTCCGTGATGTACGTTCGAGAGTTCATGGATCTTTATCCGGATGTAGCCCCCCAGGAAATGAAAATTATCTTACAAGAAGAGAAAAAGCATTTGCAGATGATTCTTGAGAAAAAAGCCGACCGCTCATTCTTTGGCATCGGAATGTAACCCCAGAGGAGACGCGCCCTTCGGGGCCCTTCATTGCGCTACTATTTATGTGTATTTTATCAGGAGGAATTTTTAATCATGATTACTTTTCTCATCGGCCTCGCCATCCTCATCGGCGGCGGCTTCCTTTACGGAACCTTCTGCGAGAAGCTCTTCCAACCGGATGATCGCAAAACGCCCGCCGTCGCATCCTACGACGGGGTAGACTATGTGGGCATGAAGAAGTGGAAAAACTCACTCATTCAGCTGCTCAACATTGCCGGAACCGGACCCATTCTCGGACCCATTCAGGGAATTCTCTTTGGCCCCTTAGCCTTCTTGACCATTCCCCTGGGTTGCGTTTTGGCCGGCGCCATGCACGACTATTTCTCGGGCATGATCTCCATGAGAAACAACGGCGCGCAGATGCCCAAAATGATCCAAAAATACTTAGGGAAAAACGTACGCTCCTTCTACAATGTGGTCATCATGATCTTGATGCTCCTCGTGGGTGCCGTGTTTATCTACACCCCCGGAGACCTCATCGTCGGTGAAGTGCTCAAGCAGCCCACGACCTCTTCGAATCCCACCACTTGGATCGTTTATGCGCTGATTTTTGCGTATTACCTCATCGCAACCTTATTCCCCATCGACCAGATCATCGGTCGGGTATACCCCATTTTCGGAGCCTTCTTGGTCCTCTCCGCCGTGGGCATCTTCATCGGGGTTATCGTACATCCCGTGCAACTGCAGAACGTGGATTTTAGTAACCTCGCGGCCCAAAATAAGACCAACCTGCCTTGGATTCCCATCTTCTTCATCACGGTTGCCTGCGGCATTCTCTCGGGATTCCATGCCACCCAGGCCACCCTTATTTCCCGTTCCGTAACGAAAGAGAAAGAAGGCAAGGGAACCTTTTTCAACATGATGCTCGTGGAAGGCTTCATTGCTATGTGCTGGGCTGCCGGGACCATGATCGTCGCCGACAAAGTTGGCTACTCCATGAACAGTGCCGTAAAGGCCCCGGCCATGATCGGTATCATCTCTAGAGACTTCCTTGGCAGCTTTGGCGCCATCTTTGCCATTATCGGCGTCATCGTTCTCCCCATCACCTCCGGGGATACCGCCCTGCGTTCGCTGCGTTTGATCATCGCCGAGCGCTTCAACATCGACCAAGTATCCAAAACCAAGCGTTTGGCTGTTTCCGCCGGCATCTTCATCCCCTGCGCCGCCATTTTGATCTTCGCTAAATTGAACCCCAATGGCTTCAATCTTCTGTGGCGCTACTTTGCCTTCACGAATCAGTTCATCGCCATCTTCGCCCTCTCCATGATTTCAGTCTATCTCTTCATTCATAAGAAGAACGGCTGGGTGGCACTCTTGCCGGGATGCTTCTACACCTTTGTGGTTATGAGTTTTATCATCCACGCCCCCATCGGGTTCCAAATGTACCGCTTGGAAGGCGCCAAGAGCTATCTCTACTCCTACATCCTCTCCGGAGCCATCACCGTAGTTTATGCTTGGTACACCGTGAACTACGCGAAAAAACACGGGATCTCCATTGAGGACCGCAAGATCTAATCGCGGATCATAGATCCCCAAAAGAAAACCGCCTCGATCCCTCCTGCATCAAAAAGGAGGACCGGGGCGGTTGCTTTTTGTGTTCTGCTCCGGCTCAGGGTAGAATAAACCCAAGAGAGGAGGCGATTTCATGGAGGTCTTCACCGGGCCCATCGCCCAAGGGGCCGAGATTTTAGCGGCTCGAGAGCGGCGCGGGCGATACCTCAAAAAAGAACTACGTCGTGGCGCGCCGCTTTTATGTCTGACCCTCAACATTCCGGGGCCTCAAAAAAGAGGCCCGGACGTGCTGCGGGTCCATGACGTGGCCCGAAGGCGAGTTCAAGCGGCCTTTCCCCAAGCCATCCCTTGCGCCGTTTTCGTTGATGCGGCAGGCCCCTTTGCGCTTTGGCGCCTTTTGATGGACGGCACCGAGGCGAAGCGCCGAGCAATATCCCTAGAGCAGGCCGATGCCTTGGGCCGGCTCATGGACTTGGATGTGCTCGAGGGCGAGGGGCCCCTTTCCCGAAGTGCTGTGGGCGCACCGCCCAGACCCTGCTTTCTTTGCGCCAAGGATGCGCGAATCTGCCGAAGACTTGGCACACATTCGCCCGAAGCGATCCAAGCGCACCTTGAAGCGATCGTGCGCTCAGTCCTCCAACGTTAGTCGAGGCGTTCCGCTAAATTCTTCAAGAGATCGTAAAGCAGCGAGGAGGAGTCCTCCAACGCCATTGTCTCCTCGTCCGAGAGGTCCGGCACCATCTCTTTTTCCACGCCATGACGCCCAACCACACGGGGCACAGAATAATAGACGCCGCGCTGCTCGTCCAGATTCGATACGGACAAAATCCTTCGCTCATCCCGTAAAATAGCTTCGGTGATGCGCCGCACCGCAAGAGCCACCGCGTAGTTGGTATAGCCTTTGCGGGAAATGATGGCGGCGGCGGAGCCCCGAACTTCCCTTAGGGCCTCTTGCTGAAGCTTTTCCAGATCTAGGCCCTCGTTTTCAGCAGCCTGGGCCAAGGGCACACTGCCCACTGCGGCACTGGACCAAAGAGCAAATTCCGAATCGCCGTGTTCTCCGGCGATGTGGGCGTGTACCGAGCGCGCATCCACCTCAAAGGCCCGGCCCAAGACATAGCGCAGCCTCGAAGAATCCAGTACCGTGCCCGAGCCCAGCACCCGGCGGCTGGGAAACCCCGAGAGCCGATAGGTTAAATAGCTTAGAAGATCCACGGGGTTGGCCACGACCAAAAGAATGGCTTGCGGCGAAGCCTTGGCGATTTGCGGGATCATGTCCCGATAGATGGCGGCGTTTCGCTGGAGCAGATCCAATCGGGACTCGCCTTCTTTTTGATTTGCTCCGGCGGTCAATATCACCAGATCACTGTCTTTAGTGTCCTCATAGGATCCGGCCCGCAAGGCCACCGGAGGATAAAAGGCGGCCCCGTGGGCGATGTCCATCACTTCCCCTTCGGCCTTCTTTTTTTCCCGGTCCACCAGAACAATTTCCTGGGCCAGTCCTTTTTGTGCGAGGGCAAAGGTTACCGCCGATCCCACAAAACCAGCCCCCACCACGGAGAGTTTGACTCCTTTTTTCATTTTCATGCACCTTCCTTCCAAGGGATGGATTCCCTGTATTATTTTTTAACTTTACTCTTTAAATTATACCATTGAACCCCCATCAATCCCGATAATTTTGTATCACATTTGAAAACAAACTGTAATACTTTATCTCTCCATCCACCGCTTTATTGGGCCGGAGGGCTTTCTTTTTATGCTAAAATGAAGGAAGACGTCTGGGCAATGGGCCGCCGGAGAAAGGGGGAAAGGATCATGGAACTCTCGCAGCATCAACGCACCGAACTGCATCTGTCCCTTACGCAGGAAATGCTGACCTCCATCGGTATTTTGGAGCTCTCAGGCTCCGACCTTTTGGATTTTTTAGTAGCGGAGTCTCAAAGCAATCCCGCCCTGGACCCCGATGAAGCCCTCATTCAAGCCGATCGAGCCAAGGAAGCCTTGGCTCTCTCGCGCATAGCTCCCCTCTTGAGCGACCCCACGGACCCTGCCTTCCCCCAAGATGAGGTCTCCGAGGGAGACCCGCTTTTGTTCATTCCCTCGCCCACCAGCCTCTGTGCGTATTTGACCGCGCAGCTGGGCGAGATGCCTCTCGCTCCCCAGGTGCTGCAAAGCGCCCTATGGATCGTCAACCAATTGGATGAGCGTGGCTATTTTCATCCTGAGGACCAAGAGGCCGCTCCGCCGCACTATAGCCACTGGACCGAGGCGCGCTTCGCGGTGCAAAGCCTCGATCCTCCGGGCATTGGGGCTCGAGACCTCACCGAGTGCCTAATCCTTCAACTGCGGGCGAAAGGACATGAGGATCCCATCTTGGAGGCCCTGCTCCGAGAAGACTTGGACGCCTTAGCTAAGGGCGCGTTTGGCCCTCTTGAACGCAAATACGGCTCCCGAGACTTTGAAGCCGATCTCCTGCTCCTTCGCTCACTGACCCCAAAACCCGCGGTGGGCTACTCCGATGGAAGCATCCCCCAGACCCTCTTGCCGGATCTCACCTTTGCGTCAAAGGGAGATGCGGTGCAGGTGACCCTCAATCACCAATTCATTCCCCGCCTAAAGGTTTCGGGGCGTTACCTATCCATGCTCCAGCAGCTGGAGCCTCAGGAGCAGCCTCTCTACCAGCAGTATCTGCGCCGCATTTCGGGGATTTTGGAGGCGATTGAAAAGCGCAACGAGACCCTGCTACGCATAGGAGAGTGCATTGCCGCCCATCAGCGGGAGTATCTTCTCTCCAAGATCGCCGACCCCTTGCCCCTCACCATGAATGAGGTGGCGGATGAGTTGAGGATGAACCCTTCCACCGTGTCCCGGGCGGTGAAGGACAAATACGTGCGCTTGGACCAACGCATCGTGGCGCTTCGCTTCTTCTTTCCCTTGGGTGTCGCCACCGCCCAGGGAGATAAAACCAACCGTTCCGCCGTTTTAAAGCGCCTGGAATCCCTGATCCTTAGCGAAACAAAGCCCTACTCGGATGCGAAACTTGCGCACCTTTTAAGCCTTCAGGGCGTCCAAGTCTCCCGGCGCACCGTCACCAAATACCGCGAACTTTTGGGGTTCCCCCGCGCTGGGGTCCGAATTCCCCCCACTCCTTAACCCCAGAGGTCCACTCCATCGACGACAAATCCCCCCAGGTGTTCTTAGCCCAAAGGACCAAGAACACCTGGGGGGATTTGTCGTTTCTTTTTTCTCGCTTTTTTTGCCCCTGTTTATTCTAGGGCGTAGGGGGCCAGCATCCGTCGTAATAATCCGCCATCTTTTGCAACAGGGCATAGAACGCCTCAGCCGCCACCGTCCTGCCGATGGAGGCATTGGGCTCTGGCGCATCAAAAATCATCACGGTCTGCCCAAAGCTTTCCTTGGACGCCGTTTCGCAGTCCAAGCGAGCGCTTTGGTAGGTGAAGGCCTCGGGGATCACGAGGGAAGCCACCACCAAGGCGTCGTGCAAAATGACGCCGTCCGGCCGCTGAAAGGGATTCTTCGTAGAGAAGATGAAATCGTTCATGCCTTTTAAAAAACCCCCCAAGGGGTTGGGACGCTCCAATGCCCGCATCTTCTGCTGCGTCAAAATGGTTTGAGTCGTGAGGTCCAGTCCGTAAAGGACGATGGGGACCCCGCTTTGAAAAACCATTTTTGCAGCGTGGGGATCGGCCCAGACGTTGAATTCTCCGTAGGGGGAATGATTGCCCGAGGTGGCGGAGCCCCCCATCATTCGAATTTCTTTGATGAGCTCCTTGAGTTGGGGGCGACGCCAAAGGGCAAGGGCCAGATTTGTGAGGGGCCCCACCGCAAGGACGATGAGTTCTCCGCGATGGCGTAGGGCCGCCTCATATAGGGCGTCGAGAAAAGAGGGGCCCCCCGGATCTTCAGAGCATTCGGGCAGGACGCCAAAGCCCAGCCCGCCGGCTCCGTGGACGAGGGACGCATCTTCTTTCTCCCGCAGCAAAGGCCCCGCAGCGCCGGCGCAAACCGGCCCCTTCAAATGTAAAAAAGCGGCGAGCTTTCGTGAGTTGGCGTACGTGGCGTTTAAACCAACATTTCCCGCCACAGCGGACAATCCCGTCACCAAAAGCTCCGGGCAAGCTGCGGCCAAGCATAGCGCATACGCATCATCAATTCCCGGATCGCAGTCGATCCAAATGGGTTGGGGGTTGTTCATCAAAGCAGTTCTCCTAACAGCGTTTGAGCCAGTTCTTGGGCGTGTGCTCGAGCCTCATCAGAAAAGCCCAGGATCCGCCAAACGTTGGGCGGCCGGCCGGTGGTGCCCAGAAGGTCCCAAACCATCAACCCACGGGTCAAGCGGCCACAAAGGTCCACGTCCACAGCGCAGGGCGCTCCCTGAAACCATTCTGGGTGCTCCCGCAGAGTCATCAAAAGCGCCAAGGGGGATGCCTCACCTAAGACCTCCTGGGGAATCCAGCAAAGCTTCACGCCCGAGCGAAGCACCAATTGAGCCGATTCGGGGTCGTTCAACGCAACCAAAGCGCCTCGGGCACTCTGCCCGGCCCCATAGAGGGCGCCTCCGGTGCAGTAAACGCAATGGATGCGCTCCTTCACCTGCGGGTCGCCGGCAAGAATCTGAGCGAGGGTGGTAAAGGCGCCCAGCAAAAGGAGGTCCATGGGCTCAGATTCCCGCTTCAGACACTCTTCCCAGCCATCAGCCGCTGCGCTTTGCTGGAGTGAGGGCCAAGGGCCCAGCATCGGTCGAGGGGGCTCATTTAGAATCTTTAGCCGCCCCACCGCCAAAGATCGGTCCAAAGATGGACGGTTATTGGGAAGACGGGCGATGCGCAGGCCTCCTGCCGCAAGGGCCGACCAGTCGATGCGTGAGAGCGTTCTAGGGATGGGATCGCTCCAATCTAGGAGCCAAGGACGGGGGGTTTGCATATCAATACCTCATGGACTTTAAAAAATGGGACCCGAACAATCTCGGAAGGATTAGTGCGTAGTGCCTAAAGCGGCCATTGGCCTTGGGGACTTTGAGGGTTCGATGAGCACGCGCAGCGCCGCAAGGAGTGCTTGCTGAATGTCCTGTGGATTCATGGAGGCATACTGCGGCTTGTCTGCCGTTTGGCTGGGGATAAAAGGAACATGGATGAACCCGGCGGGAAGGTCGCGCTTTTGCTGGGCCAAGGAATGAAGCACTCGGTAAAATACAGCGTTGCAAACAAACGTTCCCGCCGTATAACTCAAAGTGGCCGGCAGCCCCTCACCTTGAATGGCCGCCACCATCTGATGAACGGGCAGGGTCGCGAAATAGGCACAAGGGCCCTGGGCCTCCAGGGGATGCCCTTGCGGCTGAAATCCATCGTTGTCGGGGATGCGGGCCTCCTGCCAGTTGATCGCTGCAAATTCCGGCGTCACACAGGTACGGCCTCCCGCCTGACCTACTAGAACCACGGCGTCCACCTGTTCTTCATCCACCGCGCGCAACAAAGGCTCGAGGCAGCGCTCAAAGGCGGTGGGAATGCATAAGGGCACAAGCTGTGCGCCCAGATATGCCTTGGGCAGGGAGGAGACCACCTCCCAGGCGGGATTGATGGATTCCTCCCCGAATGGGGTGAAGCCGGTGACTAAAATTTTCATGAGGATGAACGCTCCTTCGCTATTTTTTGAGCCAGCGCATGGTGGCGGCCCGCTTGAGGATAGTAGACGGTTTTCGAGACCACCCGAGAATGGGGGCGGCGATATTCTTGCTCCAAAAAAGCATAGTACGAGCCGGGGCTGATGATTCCGGAAATGTTGATGATGTCGATGCCCGACTGTCCGACGATGGCGTCGGCCAGCTGCACGCAGTTGGTGGAAAAGACAAAGTAGGAGCGAAACCGGGACCCCCGGAATTTATAGGCCTTCAGGGTGTGGTTCCAATTGACCCGTTGCGTATAGGCATCCGTCTGCTCCATTTTTCGGTTGTCAAAGGGCACGGTCTGGGAGAGAATCTCTTGGAGACGCGATTCCACTCGCTCCCGCTGCTCATTCGTCAGATGGATGCCGTAGACAAAGGCCAGACGATCCTTATTTTTTTCGATGGCTTTTTCATAATCCTCGTGGGGAATGACGCGCAACACCCCATCCCCCAAGGTGCCGAAGAGACGATTGGAAAACTTGTCGTAGGCGCCATAAGAATAGTTGAAGCCCTTATAGGTGATGTCCACATGGCCAAAGCGTCCGAAGCCTTTGGGGTTGGCGTGCACCCAAACTTTGAGGTCGCTTTCTTCCTCTTTTTTGACGTAGGGCAGTTGCTCCCCTTGCTGACCCTCCGCCATAAAGCGGTTGAAGGCCAAGAGCGCCTGGTAGGGCAACAAGGCGCTGAGCCCCGCCGGAAGTGTGATGCGGATGCGCCGCTTCAGATTGGTGATGGGTTCGGTTTTTAGATAGGTGATTTCATCGATTAGCGCTGAGAGGCCCACCAAAACCAAGTACCACCCCAAAATTTCATAAAGAATGGGAGCACGCGCTGCGGTATTGCCGGCAATGATGCCCACAAAGGTCAAGTTGAGCAGCGCCTGAACCAGGTTCCAGCGGCGGTTGTGCACTCCGTCTCGCCTCAAAAGATGCCAGGTAATGGCGTAGGTGATGCCCATCCAGAGAAAATAGCCTAAGATGATCCCGGTCAAAAAGGAATTCGGCCAGCGAGAAAAATAAAAGACGAGGCCAAGAAGAATCTGCACCAAGGACTGTCCCACATGCCCAAGCCCGCGCTTGAGGCCGCTTTTCATGATTAAAAAGGGCACCTGGATGAGACCAATGCCCCCCAAGGCTACGCTGACGATGCCCACCAGGCGTATGAGGGGAAAGATGGCCTGATTGCGAAAACGAATCAAAAGAATGCCCAAGCAAAGAAACAATACGCCCGATAAAATCGGGAGGTACCCGCGATATTTACGAACCATTGATTCCCCCTTCCTGCGCACCCAACGCTCCTTTTTTGAAAAATCAGCGAGGGCTCGCTCCCAAGAGCTCTCCTTAATAGTACCGCAAAAGGCTCCTACTGTCCCTTCTCTGCTTCGATGGGTCCTTTAAAAAAGCACGTCCCCCCATTCATAGCCTCCTCTTCCCCCCCTTAGCCCCCTCTCGCTGGTCGGCGCCGGAGGACTCCTACGAGAAAAGCCCCCTCTCACCTGGTGCGAAAAGGGGGCTTTAGTGCGGGCTTTTGAGGTGCGTGCTGCGAGGATAGGGCTTGCCGTTTTTCGGCGGATCCTGCAAGGGGCTGTGCAGCTTGATCAGTTCAATGCTCGAGAGCCGTGCGTTGTTTTTAGTGATGGCAAAGCGCAACGTGAAGCCGTTTCTGATGACTTCATACCATAAAAGATCCGCGGTGTCCCGTTTGCGGGGCTTATACGGCTGGATGTAGCCAAAGAGCTTTTTCTGCGTCATACCGTTGCAAAGGGTGTGGGAGAGCTGCATGCTTAAGGGATCGTTGGGCGTTTGGTTTCGCACGCCGATGACCAGTGCCTCGGAAAGATCCATCATCGTGGCGGCATGGTTGAAGACCTTAAGGGTGATGCGTTGGCTTCCTCGTTTTAAGCGAAGGGGGCCTTGGGTCTGGGGAATCATGGGATAAATCCGCTGGTTGATTTCCCAGCCGTTATTTTGAAACTGGCGAAGCTCGGCGGGCAAGCGGTAGAACTCCCCCTCAAGGAGGAGCCGTCCGGTGGAGATGTCTTCTCCCCAATGCGGCTCTTCCAGATGGAGAAAGAGCGGCTCGATTCCCATATCCTTCGTCTGCACGGCATGGCGCACGGAAAATCCTTCAATACGGTCGTTCCGACTGTAAAGAAAAATCCGTTCATCGCCCCGATGGTATTCCAACTCCTCCCCATAAGTCGTGGGACGGACCTTCATCGGTCTTCCGCGCTTCACATGAAGCTCCGAGCGCTTCATGCCTTGGCGCAGCGTCTCATCCAAGCGAAAAAAGACGGGAGCAAAGTTTGGATTTTGCGTCACGCGAACTCCGGCGATCCAGCCGGACTTTAAAACAATGGGGTCTGAAGCTGTGAGGTTTCCTGCAATGCAATGAAGCACGGCGTTGCCTTTATAAAGCACGACATTTTCATAACAAACGCCCGGTGGCAACCATTCGTAATCCCAAGACGGATCCAAGGTCCAGCCCTTTGCCAACAACTCTTCAATGCGGCAGGGGATCTGGATCGTTTCTCCTTCCAAGGAGAATTCAAAGGGCTCCCCTTTGGGCAACGGAATCCGTTTGGGCCGCTGCGCCGGCTGCGGCTCCACTTCAAGGAGCACCTTGCCCGAGGAGCGCGTCAGATGAATTCCTTCGGGAGTTTGACACCCCGAGAGGAACAAAAGGACCATTAAAACCCAAGATAATCTCTTGGATTTTTGTATAAACCAGTGAGCCTTCAAGCGTTTCTCCTCCCTAAGGGGGTGCCATGTCCCCGTTTTTTGCTTCAAAGATCATTTTACAATACTTTGAGCAGAAAATGAAGAAGGTCAAGGAACGAGCCTGCCCCCTCTGAAGGCTTCCTGTTACTCCAAGGCCCCATAGGTCCTCACCACAGGTTGAACGTAGAGAATGCCCGCTCCGGGCTCTTCGAGGTGCATCTTGGCGGCAATGGCTTGGCAAAGCGCCTGGGTTTTATGCTGTGGCGTCAATAATAGCAGCATTTCCTTTTCCGGCTGTATGTCCATCATGAACACTCGGGCGGTTTCATGAGGTCCCGCTCCCCGAGCATTGACGATGGTTCCGCCCTGGGCGCCGGCCGCCGTGGCGGCCGCCATGGCTTCCTCGGCCTTTCCTTTATCGACGATCACGGTAATTAGTTCATACATGGTGGATTCCTCCCGCTCTTGCCTGGCATCGGATGATTGAAATGTAGTGCCTCCCCACACGGATCCTACCGGGATCGAAAAGGCAATGCCCCCTCCGGGGCGCTCAAGGTAGTGGCGCTCTGCCAAAGTGGCCATAACCTTTCGGGCCGTGGGTTCTTGGGCGAGCATCCCAATGATTTCTTTTCTGGTTCGGTCCAATCCCCAAAAGCTCCAGCGACTGCCTTCATAGGTTCCAAACCCCATAAAGGTCGTGGCCCCGCTCATGCCCTCTTCTCGGGCGATATGAATCAGTCGGTCGGCCGCTCCTTCTGCGACGATGACGTAAATCAATTCCAAGTTCATGAATGGATCTCCTTTTTGCGGCCGCTGTAGCGAAAGAACACGCCCAGCACCTGCAGCGCAATGAGGGGTGTCATGGCCACCATGGCAATCATACCAAAGCCGTCGGCCACAGGGGAAGCCCCGGGCGTGGCTTTGGTGATCCCTTGCATAAACGCAAGAATAAAGGTGGCGGTCATCGGCCCAGAGGCCACGCCTCCAGAATCAAAGGCGATGCCCACAAAAAGCTTCGGGGCAAAAAAAGAAAGCAAAAACGCCGTAAGGTAACCCGGCAGCAAATAATGCCACAATAGAAGACCCGGGGTAATGATTCGAAGGGCCGAGAGCGCCACTGCGGCCCCCACGCCCAGGCAAAGCATCGAGAGCACCAAAGGACGTGGCACATAGCCTGAAGTGACCTCTTGGACCTGATGGGTGAGCACATGGACCGCAGGCTCGGATAGTATGGTAAAAAATCCCAAAAGAAACGCCGCCAAAAGTAAGGGCCCCGCGCCATACGAGCGGGTTAGGCGATACCCCAAAAGACGGCCCACCTCCATAAAGCCCGCATGCACGCCCCAAAGAAAGAGCACAAGACCCAAAAAGGCAAAGAAGAAACTCAAAAGGATTCGCCTCGCCCCGCGCTTGGACCAGTGCCGTCCCTTCCCTTGAAAAATCAGGAAGAAAACCAGTAGGGGCAGCAAGGACACCAAAGAATCCAGCGCTAAAGTGGGAAGGATGGCGAAAAAAGCCCCCGTCCCCGAACCCGCCATCGATTCGTTCAAGCCGATGGCGCCAGATAGCGGCGAGCCGCCTCGCACAATGCGCAGCAAAAGCACCGCCAAAATGGCCCCAGCCGAGGCCAAACCGACTAAGCCAAAGGCATCCTCCTCCGAGCCCTTACTGTCCTTTTTCAGGGCCGAAACCCCAAGAGCCAAGGCTAGGACAAAGGGAACGGTCAAGGCTCCCGTGGTGGCGCCGGAGGCATCGAAGGCCACCGCTAAAAAGTCCGGCCCCACCCAAAAAGCCAGAAAAAGAATCAATCCGTAGGCCACAAAAAGCATGCGTTGCAGCGCAATGGCGTAGAGAATCCGCAAAAGCCCCAAGGTGATTACCAGCGCCACCCCTAGGGAAACCACGCCGATCAAAAGCCCTCGGGGCAACTCCCCTCGGGTGATGCCTTCCAATTGGCCGGCCAGGATCTGAAGATCCGGTTCCGCCAGGGTGATCAAAAACCCTAAAAGAAGACCCAGCGTCAGGACCAGCCACACCTTGCCCTTTCGCGTCATCCAAGAGCCTAAGGAAGCCCCTAGGGGCGTAATGCTGCCTTCAATGCCGATGAGCAAAAACGTCAGGCCCCCAAAAATCAGCAACACCCCCAAGGAAAAGCGCAGCAAAAGCTCGCCCGGCAGGGGGACCCAGGTGGCGTGGAGCAATAGCACCAACAGGACGACGGGGGCTAAGGATGCCCCCACCTCCTTCATTTTCACGGTCAATTCATTCATATCCTCATCCTTTCTTGCAACCCATTTTACTCCTCTTGCCTTACTTCAAGATGGCCTTGATCTCCAAGTAGTCCTCCAGGCCATAAAGGCCCATTTCTCGGCCCAGCCCAGATTGGTGGTATCCCCCGAAGGGAGCCTTAGGATTGGCCTTGCCGGCGTTTAAATAGACGTTGCCCGTGCGAAGGCGCAGCGCCACCTTGTAGGCTTCCTCCTCGGGCCCCACCACCGCACCGGACAATCCGTAGGGGGTGTCGTTGGCCCATTCTATGGCCTCCTCCACCGTATCATAAGCCATGACGCAGAGCACCGGTCCAAAAATCTCTTCTTGGGCGATGGTCATTTGGGGCGTCACATCGCTAAAAATGGTCGTCGGGATGAAGTACCCGGCGCCCTGGCGCGGCGTACCCCCGGTCAACACCCTCGCCCCCTCGCCCTTGCCTTTTTCGATATAGTTCAACACCCGCTCGTACTGATCCTTGGACACCACGGGGCCAAGCTTAGTGGCGGGATCCAAGGGGTCTCCCATGAGGCCCACGCGCTGCACATAATCCAAAAGAAGAGCTTCCACTGCTTGACGCTTTTCCCGAGGCACCAAGAGTCTGGTCAGGGCCGAGCAGGACTGACCAGAGTTGTTGAGGATGGTTTCCATGCAGCGGGACACCGCTTGGGTTTCCTCCCCTTCGGGCAACAAAATCAGGGCGGATTTACCCCCGAGCTCCAAAATAAGCTTTTTAATGCCCAGGGCGGCCTGTGCATAAAGGCTTTGACCCGCCTTCGTGGATCCGGTGAACGAAATCAACCGCACCTTGGGGTGCGCCGCCAACGCTTTGCCCGTTTCTGCGCCTGAGCCCAAAATCAGGTTGAACACACCCTCGGGCAGTTTTGTCTCATGGATGATCTGCGCCAGGGCCAGAGCCGTGCGGGGAGTCAAGCTGGCAGGCTTGACCACCACCGTATTCCCCGCCAAAAAAGCCGGGGTTATTTTTCGCTGGATCTGATTGAGGGGATAGTTCCAAGGCGTAATGCAGGCGACAACACCAAAGCCTTCTTTCAAGACGGTGACGTTTTCCAACTCTTCTTTGAAGAAAAAGCGAGGCAATTCCTCCAGCGTGGCTCGAATTTCTCGAATGCTGCCCCCCACCTGCACCCCTCGGGCAAAGGTGATGGGCGCGCCCAGCTCTTCCACGATGAGCTTGGCCAGCTCCTCTTGATGCCGTTCAATCCCGTCGGCAATGGCCGCCAAAAATGCCGCGCGCTCTTCCAAGGGCCGCGCATTCCACTCGGGAAACGCCTTATGGGCCGCCGACACCGCCTCGTCTATTTCTTCTGGGGTCGCGCAGACCATCTTGCCGATTGGTTCCAAAGTCGCGGGATTCGTCCCTTCCACCCACTGCGTGCCGTCCGAGGCGCGCCACTTTCCGTTGATGTATAGCTGATCGTATTGTTTCATGCGAATTCCTCCCTTTGATGTCCCTTCGTATTCTTCTTTCATTATCCCAAAAGAATCCTCCGGATCTGGTCTCTTTGCCAAGGATTTAGAAAATCGTTACGCCTTATTCGCACTCCTGTCCATTATCAGACACCTTTTCCAAGCCAAGGGCTTCTTAAAGCACCCCATAAAAAAGCGCACCCTCAAAAGAAAGGTGCGCCTCAATGGACGAATGGATTGTTGATTTTTTAGGCGATGGTGGGCAAGGTCATATCTCCCGGTCGAAGCATTCCCTTTTTTCGTAAAAGCCAAGCCGTTAGCCCTGAGAGCACGCCCGGAAGAATAAAATGCATCATGAGAATCTGGAGCAACACTTGAGGCGAGGTACCCATGACCGAAGTCATGGCAAACTGACCCACAAGACCGGAAGTCCCCATGCCGGCTCCCCCCGCATTGGATCGCATGCCCAGCACCGCTGTAGAGATGGGCCCAAGGATCGCCGAGGCGAGAATAGCGGGCAGCCAAATCACGGGTTTTTTGATGATGTTGGGGATCTGCAACATGGAGGTGCCGATGCCCTGAGCCAAGCTTCCGCCAATCCCGTTGTCCTTGTAGGAAGCCACGGCAAAGCCGATCATGTTGCAGCAGCAACCCACGGTAGCCGCCCCAGCCGCTAAGCCTGAGAGGCCCAAGGAGATGGCTAAGGCCGCAGAGGAGATGGGCAGCGTCAAGATGATGCCCATGAGGACGCTGAGCACAATACCCATGGGAATGGGCTGAAGCTCTGTGGCTCGATTGATGAGGGCGCCGAGGGCATTCATGACTTGAGCCATGGCGGGGCTGATGAAAACACTGGCTGCTCCGCCCACCAAAATCGTGACCAGCGGAACCAAGACAATATCCACCTTGGTTTTTCCCACAATACGACGCCCCGCCTCTGAAGCCAGCAGGGCCGCCGCAAAGGCGCCCACGGGTTCTCCGATGACGATGAACGCTTGTCCCGAGTCCAAAAATCGAACCGTTCCTGCGCCCATGGCTCCGACGGCGGCGCAGCTCATCATCACCAAGGCCGGTGCGTGGAGCGCATGCGCAACCCCTACGCCGATGGCGGGGCCCATCATGCGCTGAGCGATATTGCCGAAGCTGACCAATGAAGTAAGGCCCGTCAGCGTACCGATTTGCTTGGTGATGAGTCCGATGAGCAACGAAGAAAACAGACCCCAGGCCATTCCATTTAAGACCCGAACAATATAATCCCGAATGCGGTGCTGTGGTTTTTTTGTCACAATAAATCACGGTCTCCTTGCTGCTAGCGTTATTTTGAACACATTATAACAGACCCCACCCCATCTCAAAGGCGACCGTTCTTTTTATGCTGTGAGTTTCATCCCTACCGCACGGCTTTTTTGCCTCCTCAATGACCAATGACGCGAAAAGCCAAGGAATTTTAACCCAGAGCCTCAATACTTTCATAGTCTATCCTGGGGAATCCGTTGGCCATTACCAGAAGCCACCCCTTGCCTTGATTGAAATAAAATACAATGCACGCCGTCAAATGCGAATCATTATTTTTCATTATCTTTCATCATTTTTATTTTTTCTTTTTTTCAGAGGTTCAAATTCCTAATTGGCGAGGATTAATCTTTCATTTAACAAATCATTAAATTCTTCCAAATTAATCCTCACCACCTTATCAAAGGGTTTTGTTTGTATTTTCTGATATCTTTTGATATATTGCCATGGGGTCGCCCCAGGCTGCCCGACGAAACTTTGGAGGTATTGATTGATGCATTGGACCAAACGTTCCCCTTGGGGTCTTCCCCTCTTCGCCCTGTTTCTAATGCTCACCCTCTTGGCCCTACCCAAAACGGCTCGGGCCGCCGAAGCATCCAGCGAACTGTCTGAACCGACCTTGACTTTGCCCGCTGCAGGAGGAGAGGCCGTCTTGCACTTAACGGTCAAAAATGCGGTAAAAAGCGAAATTTCCTACCGCTTCATCCGCGTATTCGGGAGCGAAGAAATCGAATATAACGGACTGCAGATTCTCTTGGAAGGGGAACAAAGCCCCTACGCCCTACGCGTTCCCCTGCCTGAAAACACCAAAAAGACGCCCGCCGTCTATCGCCTCTATGCCCGGGCCGGACAAAGCCCCGAAACAGTCTCCACCCTCACGGTGGCAGCCCCTTCAGCGGATTTTCCTCAGGACCTTTTTGCTCGGGCCTCCCTTTGCGTCGATCAAAGGACGCTGATGGTGGTTTTTGAAGGCGCTGTGACTTTCGCCCAATCCCTGGAAGAGGTTCGGGCCAACCTAAGGATTCAACCTTCCCTCTTTAAAGAGCCCCAGCCGTTAGCCCCTGGGGATCGAGTGATTCTTGAAGGAGACACTCTTACCCTTCACCTGCAAGAGTCTTTGGATGCCGCCGCCCCCTCCCTAAGGATCCCTGAAGGACTCTTGACGCATCGCGGCCGGCCCCTGAGCGCAAAAACCTTACTCATCGCCCAAGCCGTCCCCACCGCTCATCGTTTAGAAACTGTGGGCGATGTCGTCTTTGACTGGCGGGGCGGCACCGCCAAAGCAAAGATTATTGGGGAGAACCTGGGCAAGAGCACCGTAGGCCATGTGCTGGCACTGGGCAGCCCATGGGAGCGTCCCCTCCCGGTACGCGTCGAAGGCTCCGGTAAAGAGCAGCTGCTCTCGTTCTCCATGCCGCCCAATTTCTCCGATCGGACCACCAGCTACGTCCTAAAGGTTTCTCTCAATGGGGGAGCGCTCTTTCTTTACGATATGCTGGTCTCGCTGGATGGAACGGGCAAGCTCGCCTACGGCGTTCTGCCCATGAGAAGCCGTCCTGGAGTTCCGACCCTATCCTATGCCTCCATCTCCTCGTACGGGACCAACCTCACAGGGGACCCCAAAAAGACGGAACTCCCCCTCATTCAGGAAAGCAAAAAAACGCGCATGGCTCTTTTCGGAACCAACTTAAATGAACACCTCACCCGCATTCGCATCACCGATCAGCAAGGCGTTGAGTGGCCTATCGACCACGAGCCCAACCTCGAGAGCGTGAATCATGTGGTCATGGTTTGGACGAATACCTTGGGCGAGCTCACGGGGATCCGGGGCTTTGGCACCCACCAGCTTTTGGAAGTTATTTTGCCCCGCAACGTACGCACTCCTTCAGGGGATCCCATGACCTTTCACTATGAGGTGGCTGTGGACGGCAAGAACTTTGACAAAACCCAGGGTGTGGACGCCTTGGTCTTGATGGATCCAAACGATCCCGGCAGCCGCATCGCCCACGTGAAAAAGGTCACCGTGTCCTATCGGAATGAGCGGGGGGATCAGCTTTTGCCCGATGAGACGATCAAAGCTTACTCCTTCTTTCGCCTGAAGAATATGGACCTCAAAGTCCACAGAAACCTAGGGGGCTACCAACTCATTCAAAGCCCCTCCCTGGACGGAACTGTTGGCGAGGGACGGGAACTGACCTACATCTATCGCTCCACTCATCGCCCCTAATCAGCGCCTACCCCCAACCTTGAAGCTCCTGGGACAAATCTTTTGACTTGTCCCAGGAGCTTCATGATTTCTTAATGCCTGAAGGATATAATTGATTCGTTGGCAAAATGTAATGACTCAATAAGGAGGATTCTCATGAACGTTCAGGTTGCCTATTTTTCCAAAACCGGTCACTCGAAAACCGTCGCTTTGGCCATCGCCAAAGGGTTGAACTGTCCGGTTCAATCCGTAGAGAATTGGACGAAGGCCCCCTGCGATCTGCTGTTCTTAGTGGGTGGCATCTACGCCGGCAAAAGCAACGAAAAAATGATGCGCTTCGTCCGATCCCTAACCCCTGAATCTTTGGGGTCGGTTTGCCTTGTCACGACTTGCGGCGACGGCAAGACCCCGCAAAAGTATGTGCGACAGGCTCTGGAGGCCCAGGGAATTCCCTGCGAAAGGGAGGAATTTATCTGCAAAGGGTCCTTCTTTATCTTCTCCCGGCGCCACCCCTCTGAAGAGGAGCTTTCCAATGCCATCGCCTTTGCTCAAAAGAAAGTAAACGAATCTCAAAGCACCCGATTTTGCTAAACAAGGACTTCCGAAACGTTTCCTATATCTCCAGGACACGGGCCTCCGACCATTCGGAGGCTTCTTTTTTTACTTCCAGAGAATCCATCAAGGACTTGGGGGCTCCCTCCCTGGGGAGCAAAAAAGCCCTTAGAAAATACTCAAATTCCATGGCCATACGTTCTTTTAAGCAAAACACTCCCTCTTCCATGCACCAATCCATGCAAAGACCCCGTCCATGGGTCAAAAGAAGCTGGGCCATCTGTTCCGCAGAAAGATCTTCGCGGATGCTTTGATCCTCTTGGGCCTTTTGCAAAAGATCTTCGATACGCTTGGGCAGTCCCCGCTCTTTATCTGCCACCGCAGGTCCTCTGCGCGTAAAGAGCGTGCGGTAGTATTCCATCATGAGCTCACAGCCGACGGATTCTACGTAGGAAGCCTGGGCCAAAAGGATCTCTTTTAAAGCCAGGAGCGGATCCTGAATCGCCGAACCCTCTGGCTCTTTGATGGGCAGCCGCTCATTAAAGAGCAGGATGGCTTGGTTTAAGGCATCGTCCTTGCCCGAGAAATGGTGATAAAATGCGCCCACCGAAAGGCCCGCCTTTTGGCAGATGGCCCGGACGGACAGATCGTCGTAGGCCTTTTCCTGCAACAGGGTTTGCACCGCTTTGAGGATGGCTTCTCGGCTTTTTCGAGTCTTTTCATGGACCTTTCGTTTTTTGCGTACGGGTTCAGTCTTCAAGGTACACCTGTCCCTCCCGCGTGACGTTGATCTTCATTCCGGTTTGCACCGCCGCCAAAAAATCGTCGCCCAAGGAGTCGATGGTGGGCATGGACGCCTGCGTCCAAACTCCCGCCAAAATGGCCCCGGCTGCGGCTAAAGAATCGATGGGACCGGAGAACAAAAGGCAGGCGGGCTGACGCCCCATCTTTGCCGCGGTATAAAGCACCATGCCCCCGGTGGTGCTTCCGATGGTCTGGGGCAGACAAAGAGCCGCCCCCGCCATGGGTTTTTGATATAGCTCGGGATTGTCTTGGTCCGAGCATTTTGCTTTTTTATCGCCAAACATCAGCGCTTTTTGAAAGGAAGCGAGGGTGTTGAAGCCCTGGTGGGAGACTAGGGCCGGAGCGCCTTCCACCGTTCCCTCAACGATGACGCGTCCTTGAAACATTCTCATAGAGTACCTCCTGTAATGGCTTCGAGAATCGCCTGCTCTGGATAAAACCGGGCCGTAGAATAGGTGCGAAGCTTGTTGCTGCAGGTGATGACGGGCTGTTTTGCGCATAGAGGGTTGTTCATGTACATCAAGGGGCAGATCGAAGAGAGGATCCCGCCCTTGTCCACCAAGTCTCGACCCGCGTCGGTCTTTAAAAAGATCTCCTTCACCGCCGGGGCGGTGGTGAAGACCGTTGGGATCCTCAGGCGCGCAACGCCCTTTTCCGCCACGCGCTGGGCCCAAAGAGTCAGCTGATCTAAAGAAAGGTGCGGGCAGCCAATAAAGCAAAGGCGTGGCTGGGCCTCAAGCCGGCCCCATAGGACCGGGTAGGCGCTCAAGGTGGCCGACAAGACCGCCTCGTCTATGCGATAGCGCTTAGGATTCTCGGTGAGCAGCGTTTCCCCAACCCTTTTGGCCTCCGGTGTGAGATTCTCCACATGAAAGAGACCCACAGCGCCGTTGGACGCAGCCGCTGCCCCCAAATCCTTCAAATAATCTCGCACTCGTCCCGTCATTTCCTGACCCAAATGGCGATCCAACCCCCGGATGTAGGGTACCTCCTCCACCACTTTTTTGCCGATGGCGGACCCTAAAAGCTGTGCTTCCGGAAGTTCCTTGGTGTCCACCTCGATGAGGTAGGTGGCTTTTCGTCCCTCATCGGTGAGTAAGCCAAAGCGTGGCACGCATCCCGTGATGCTGCCAAAAAGCTCGATGATGCCCGAATTGCGGTTGCAGCGAGCCCCCAGGACGCTGTTGGCGTAAACGACGGCGCTGCTTTCCGCCCATGAGAGCACCTCGCCCAAGCGTGGCGTGTTGCCCACTTCATCCAAATAGCAGGCGCAGGTAAAGCGGTCCGAGCCGGCCAGACCCAGTGCGGCAAGCTGCTCTTCATACTCCGCCTGCTTGCCGTACATCATGCGAAACACCAGGCGCTGCAGCGGGCTTTGCGGAATGTTGGGGTCCATGGGCCTTGGATCCACGCTAAAGGGTTGGGCTGAATGGATGCCGGCCGCCAAAAGCTCGTCCAAAAGCTCGTACACCGGGCTCATCACCTTCAAGCCGAAGCTCGTCACCAAATGCCCCATGGCTGAATTCACCGGAGCCATTTCTTCGGCCCCAAAACACGCCCCATACATCACGAGGGTCTTCATCATTTTTTGCATCTGCGGGCCCTGCTCGCCCCTTAACATCTTTTGCTCTCGCTCCCGAAGCTTCATGCCAGCCACCTCCTAGAGCGTTCGCGCCAGACGATAGGCGCTGCGAACCGCTTCTTGAACTCTTCCCGCCTGAAAGGCATCGCCGATGAGGTGAACTTCCTTGGCAACGCGGCGCGCGACGAATTGTTCATACAAGCTGGCATCGGCGCGGCCTCCCGCAGCAAAAACCACCAAATCACAAGGCAACACTTCCTCCTGGCCGCCCTCAGGGATCTTTTTTTCAAACGGGTTGGGAATATTCACCGGTAAAATGGGCGACCAGGTATTGGTCGGATTCGGAACGTTGGGATGGGTGTTTCGAAGGACCCTTACGCCCTCAAAAGTGAGACCGATGACTCGAGTCATATTCAAAAGGCCGACATTTTTGGCCTTCAAGGCGTGGAGCAGGTGTCCTCGGTTGGCCGTGCAAGTCCCTTGCATAAAGCGGGGAAGCATCTCCACCACCTGAACCTCCTTGCCCATTTCGTGACTGAGCCACAGGGCCATTTCACAACCCACCACACCGCCGCCTACGATGACCACGCGTTGAACCCCTTCCAGATGCTCGGGGTGAAGAAAGAGCTCCGGGGCCTGAACGCCCGGCAGGCTCCCGTCTGCGGGCAGTTCAATCGTGAGATCCTTGGTTCCCGTGGCCACGATGATGCAGTCGGGGGGATTTTCCAAGAAGGTCTCGGGGGTTGCCGTTGTATTGGGGTGAAAAATCAACCCCTCCTCCCGGATCGCCCGCTCCAGCTGATGATTCAGATACGTTTTGTAGTTTTCGATGTCAAACTTGATGCGGGGAACAGCGCCCGGTCGAATGCGGCCACCGATCTCCCCTTCCTTTTCATAAAGCTCAACCCGATGACCCCGTCGAGCACAGGTGAGGGCAGCCACCACGCCTCCGGGGCCTGCGCCGATGACGGCAATGCGCCTTGGCTCCCTAGCCACTGGCACCTCCTGGCTGAACATCGATTCAAAGCCCGTGCGCGGATTGACGGCGCATTGCGGATGCCCGCCTTCCACAAATTCATTGAGACATCCTTCCTGACAGCCGATGCAGGGCCGAATGTCTGATGTGCGACCGGCATACGCCTTTTTCGGCCATTCGGGATCCGCGAGCAAAGGGCGCCCCAGCATCACCATGTCGCAGGAACCCTCGCGCAGGGCCGATTCGGCCAAATCCGGGTAGCCCAGCTTGCCCACGGCCACAATGGGAACTTCCTGCCCCTGATTGGAACGGATTTTTTGAGCGGCAAAATACGCTTTGACCTTCTGCGCCACCGGTAAAAAGCAGCCCGCGGGCATGCTCGAGGGGGGGTGGGGCAGCCACCAGTTGTCGTAGCAGCCTAAGTCCACGTCGAAAACATCCACCCCGGCCAAAACCAGCTCCTGCATGTACAAAAGGGTCTGCGCCATGGTCCGCCCGCCCCGGAATTTTTTGAGGTAGGTGGCGTCTAGGACCGCATCCTCATACGTCTCCTCCAAGGCCAAGGACAAATCGATGCGGTACATGATGGGAAAGCGGTCCCCCACACGCTCCCGGATGGTCTTTACAAGGTCCAGGCCAAAGCGCTGGTAGTCTCGATAGCGGCCCATGCGGCGTCGATTGAAGGCTGGATTCGTCATCTGTTCGATGAGGTAGCCCTCATGGCCGTGCAGGTAGACCCCGTCCAATCCCATGGCTTTGGCATCCGCTGCAGCCTGCCCGGTGCGTGCCACTATTTTTTTGAGTTTGCGATCGGACATGCGCAGACAGGGGATGCGTTCAATGTAGAAATTGGGATTCATCGAGGCCGACTGGGGAAATTTTTTCTGGGACAGCAAGCATTCCGGATTGCCCACTCGACCTAGGCCTGCCGTGAGCTGGATGAAGATCTTCGCCCCATGGGCGTGGACCCCTTGGGCAAGATCTCGCCACCCGGCAAGCACCGTGCGACTGCGGTCGATGCGGGGAAAATACGTCAGCTGCCCCCGCTCCGTGACCGTGGCATCCAATCCATGACTGACGGGGATGAGGCCCGTGGTCAAAAGCCCTGCGCCGCCCTTGGCTCGCTCAAAAAAATATTCAAGCATCACCTCATTGGGCCGCCCCGTTTCCTCGCACATGTCAATGTTGCCCATGGGCGCCATGACGATGCGATTTTTCAAGGTGGTGTGGTTGATGGTGATGGGCGAGAACAGGCGCTCAAAGGGATACAGCTCCTGGCTCATGGAGTACGCTCCGCCGTTTGTCGCCCCGCTTGGTCCCGCCGTCTCGCTCCAGCGGTCGAAATGCTCGATCAGTTGTTGAATTTCAGGTTCTCGTGCCATAATCTGCGATCTCCTCCACTTCCCGAAGCTCAAGCTCCGTTTCTGATTTTTAGTATATCAGTTTTTTGAAACGGATTTCAGACTTTCGTTTGGCCTTTCCTACTATCTGTAGTCTTTGGGACGTGGGCCCCTTCTTATAAAAGGCAGTTAAGGTACAAGGAGCAGGTGAAGTGGCTTCCCTGATCCGAGTTCATGATCTCGGGCTTCCTCTCACACAAGGCACGCCTAAGGCAGCGCAGCACAAACTCCTTCTCGAGGCTGCAGCTGATCTCATACTCGACGATCCGGCGGCTGAACCAGTCCATGAGTGCCCCCGGAGCGCCCATCGGTAATGCCGTGGCAGAGGCTTTTTTAAAATCCGTTGCGACAGAAGGGATCCAGCCGAATCGTCACTTCACCAAGTCTCAGATGGACCTGGTCCTTCGGAACGATCTTGATTTATCCGATGCCAACGAACGAATCCATACAAGTTTGGGCCTTTGACAATTGAATGAGGCTGTGATTAAATGCTGCTTGTTAGCCATTGCTAACTCAAGAACCACAACCCTCCCAATGAAAAGGAGCCGCTATGAGCCATTACATTGAACCGATCCTGGGGCAACGCGAAGTGGCCCCAGGTATTGTTCAGCTGACCTTCGCCATCCCCCAAGGGCTCACCTGGCAAGAAGGCGCCCATCTGCACCTGGCGTTCCCCGATGCCCTCACCGACCACGAGCGAGATCCCTCAGGCATTCGCCATATGTCCATCGCCACCTTGCCCCAAGAAGGCCATGTGGCCCTACTCACCCGCCTGCGACCCGAATCGCCTTTCAAAAGGCGCCTGGCGGCCCAAACCCTGGGCGACCCCATGCGGCTTTACGACATCAGCTCGCGCATGATTCTCCAAAGAAGCCAAAGGCCCCTTCATTTCTGGTCCATGGGCGTGGGGCTCGCTACGGTGCGCTCGCTACTCATGGCTTGGCGAGCGGACCCCTGCGGCATTCCTTGCCTGCATTCCCATCACGTGGGCGCCGATTGTGCTGCGCTTTTTGCCGAGGAGTTTACGGCGCGCCCCGTGGAAATGCTGACGCACAGCCCCTGCACTTCGCGCCGTGCGCTCTTTTCGCAATTGGAGGCCCTCCAGGAACCAGACGCCCTTCATTACCTCGTAGGCAGCGATGCCTTTTTAAAGGATCTTTCCGGGGCGCTCCTCGCCCGAGGGGTTCCTGAAGAGCACCTGTTCATCGACAAGAAGCCCCACGTGCGCACCCTCTTTTTTAAGACGCGTCATCTGATTCGCCCCTTGACCCGCTCCCTTCTCTAGCAATTTGGGCGCTTTGGCCCCCATGATGCGCGTTGCCTTCGCTCCAAAAAAGGACCGCGGACTCTTTTCATCCAATGTCTTGGATGAAAAGAGTCCGCACTTTTTTTTAACCCTTGGCGCTCTGATGGCGCTCAAGAGCGCTCTTGGTATTTTTTAAAGCTCAAGCATCTGCCCGAGGCCCTTTTCACGAGCCGCCTCGTAGAGGTCCTTGGCGCATACCACGTCGAAGAGGGCGTTGCCCGTGCTCTCAAAAAAGGTGATCTCCTCCTTAGACCTGCGCCCGGGTGCTTTGTGCGCCAAGAGGGCGCCCAGCTCTCCCGTAATCTGTTCCAAGGCAAAGGTGCCTTGGGCTAAGGGCTTTTGAAAATCTCCAGATTCTTCAATGGCGTCCTTTGTGTCCACATAGATCAATGCCGCCCGCTGCAAGAGCTCCACAGGGATTTCACTCATTTCCTTAGTATACGATCCAATGCCGTTGACGTGGCAGCCCGGCGACAAGAGTGCTGCATCAAACACTGGTTGACGGGACGTCGTAACGGTCGTGACGATATCCGCTTTGCTAAGGATCGCCGAGAGATCCTCAACGGCCCTCACCGAAAGGTTCAACGTTTCGCTCATGGCCTGAGCAAAGGCCTCAGCCCGTCTTGGGTCCAGATCATACACCCAGACTTTTTCCAAAGACCGAACCAAAGAGACCGCAAGGAGCTGGCTTTCGGCCTGGCCCCCCACACCGATGAGGAGCATGGTGCGGGCCTCTTTTCGAGCCAAAGCGTCCGTCGCCACGCCCGCAAGGGCCCCGGTGCGCCAGCGCGTCAAGGCGGTGCCGTCCAGCAAGGCCAACACCTCTCCCGTCTCTTCATTCAATAAGAGCATCACGGAGGGGACGCCGGGCAACCCTTTTTCCGGATTTTTGGGAAACACCGAAACAATCTTTACCCCCAGGGCTCTGGAGGCTTTGGCATAGCCCGGCATCAACAGCGTTTGGCCGTCTTCTTGAGGGATGTTTACCCTCAGACGCTGAGGAACCTCCCCCTTGCCTTCGGCGGATTCGATCAAGGCCTTGCGCATGGACGCAAGAATTCCCTCAAAGGGCATCGCCTCTTGCATGTCGCGTTCATTCAAAGTGAGAATCTTCATAGGTTTTCCTCCTTAACGGATGATTCGCTCTGGGTTTTTTAATCGTCTTGCCCCTAGGATTCCAGATCCCCACAGGGGCGCTCCAGGGGATTGGCTCGATGGGGGCGTTCCACCACGGTGACGCCAGTAATTTCAATGTCTTTTGAAAGGAAATGCTCCTTCACGGGCTCGTCGCGCATCAAATCGGTGGAAAGGTATTTTTTGTTGTCGTCGGCGAAGACCGTCACCACCGTCCCCTCAAAGTTTCGCGCCGCTAAAATCTTCACGGCGCCGATGAAGTTTGCGCCCGAGGAGATGCCCACGCCAATCCCCGTACGGGCGAGCTTTTGGGCCATTAAAATGGCGTCTCCGTCGTCCGCATCCACAATGGACGCCAATTGATCCAGGCGGACAATTTCAGGAATAAAGTCATCAGAAATTCCCTGAATGCGGTGGGTGCCCACCTTATGGCCCCTCTTTAAGGTGGGGGAATTTTGCGGTTCCAAAGGGTGAATCCTCACTTTGGGCCAAACCGCGCGCAGGGCTTGCCCCACCCCCATGATGGTGCCGCCGGTGCCCACGCCGGCGACAAAGGCGTCGGCGCGAAGGCCAAGGCATTGCAGCTGCTCAATGATCTCCGGTCCTGTGGTAAGAGCATGGGCTTCTGGATTGTCTCGATTGGCGAACTGATGCGGCAAAAAGACCCCTTCCTGCGCCCCCAAGGCATCGGCTTGGGCAATGGAGCCCAAAAAGCCGCCCGCCTCTCGGGAGACTAGGTGGATGTCGGCCCCAAAGGAGCGGATCAACGCCTTTCGTTCTTCACTCATCCAATCGGGCATGAAAATCGACACGTGAAGCCCCATGGCGGCGCCCACCGCAGCAAAGGAAATACCGGTGTTGCCGCTGGTGGCCTCGGCAATGCGCATCCCCTCGTGGATCCGTCCGTCACAGAACCCTTTCTTCAAGATGTGATAAGCCATGCGATCCTTGATGGATCCCGTTAAATTAAACTGCTCCGCCTTGGCGAATAGGTGCCCCGGTACTCCCTGATAAGTAAAATCGATGCGATACAGGGGCGTATTGCCGATGACGGCCCCAAGTTTTTTATAGACTGTTGCGTTTTTCATAGGTCCTCCTATTGGGTCGTTGTGTTCTAGAGAAGATCCTCTTGGTGAGGGACTCCATCTTCTCGGAACCCCCTTTCATTATACGGGAGGACAACGCATCCTCCAATGCGTTGCAAACGTTTATTCAAAGAAAGTTGATGGGGTTAATCGGATATAGATCGCAGAGAGGCCTTCTCCCGTCTGAATGGAACACCCCACTAAAAAAAGAACTCCCCAAGGCGTCGGGCGGCCCGAACGCCAGTAAGGAGTTCCTTTCCACGTTATTAACGGCCCACCAAGAGGACGCAGACGTCGTTGACGTTGGTGCCCGTGGGCCCGGTGCGAATCAAGGCCTCGACCTGATCCAAGGCATGGTAGGCATCATTGTCCGCTAAAACCTTAGGGATGCTAAGACCCAAACTTGCCAGCTGCTCCTTAGTGGAGCCTGTGACGATGCCCCCCGCCGCATCGGTTGGCCCATCGGTGCCGTCTGAGCCCAAGCTAAAGACCAAGAGGTCCTCGGACCCGGCGATGCCCTCAGCGGCCGCAAGGGCAAGCTCTTGATTGCGCCCCCCCAGTCCCTGCCCCTTCACGTGAACGATGCATTCGCCCCCCGCGATGAAGGCTTTTTTCCCATAGCCTTGATGGCTTTGGCCGATGGAGGCCAAGACGCGGCCCACTTCGCGAGCCTCAGCGTTGAGCCGATCCGTCAAAAAGATCGGAGCATAGCCCAGCTTAAGGGCCTCGGCGGCGGCGGCCTCGCAAAGGATGCGCACGCTGCCGATGATGCTATTGTCCACATTGTCTACGGCTTTTGGGGTCTCCTGGAGCAGCGCCTCCTGAGCGTTCTTAGAGAGCGTCAAGCCGTAGCGCTGGACGATCTCCAAGGCCTGCTCCGAGGTTGAGGAGTCCGCGGCCGCGGGGCCTGAGGCGATCATATCCAAGGGATCCCCGATGATGTCCGAGAGGATTACGGCGTGTACGACGGCGGGGGCGCAGTGGGCGGCAAACCGCCCCCCCTTGACGCGGGAAAACCGCTTGCGAAGAGTGTTGATCTCTACGATATCCGCGCCGGATTTCAAAAGCGCCTCGGTGATGGCAAAAAGTTCCTCTGGCGGAATGCACGGCGCTTCAAAAAGCGCTGAGCCGCCTCCGGAGACCAAAAAGAGCACATGGTCCTCGGGCTTTAACTTTGCGAAGAGGTCCATGGCTTCATTCGTTGCCCGAAACGAAGCCTCGTCGGGCACGGGATGAGCCGCTTCCCGGATGCGGATTCTTGGAAGGGGTCCTTGCGCATGGTCGTATTTGGTGATGACGATGCCCTCATCGAGTCGATCCCCCAATGCCTCCGAAGCGGCGTAGGCCATGGTCCAGGCCGCTTTTCCAATGGCTAATAGCAAGAGCCGACCGCCTTGAAGATCCATGGAGGAGAGGGCGCTTTTCACCGCTTCCTTTGGGTCCGCAGCGGCCAGACAGGCGTTAATGATGCGTTGGGCATCGTTTTTTTGTCCCATGAATGCCCCCTAGAGGAACAAGGAGAGCAAGAAGACGCCCGCCATGGAGCAAAGCCCCGCCACGAGGGTCGCCATGGTTTGGGTTTTGTAGCCTTGCTCCGGGGTCATTTCCCCAAAGTTGGTCACCACCCAGAAATAGGAATCATTGGCGTGAGACACCGTCATGGCGCCTGCCCCGATGGCCATGACCACGAGGGCTGCCTGGGGAGCGGTGACAAACCCAAGGGCCGGCAAAAGCGGCGCTAGGATGCCCGCCGTGGTGGTAATGGCTACGGTGGAGGATCCTTGCGCGGTCTTTAAGATGGCCGCAAGAATGAAGGGGAAGAAGATGCCGACGCTTTGGAAGACCGAAGCATTGGCCTTGATGAAGGACACAAGACTCGTGGAGGCAATGACTTTTCCCAAAACCCCGCCGGCGGCGGTGATGAATAAAATCGGGCCCACGGTTTTGAGCGTTTCGTTGGTGATTTCATAAAGACGACTCATGTCCGATCGAGACAACAGCAAGGCAATGCCAAAGAGCACGCCCACGGCCAAGGCCACGATGGGGGTCCCAAGAAAAGCGAAGGCAGTGCGCAAAGGACCCGTCCACTTCAAGATCGATGCGACGTTGGAGAGGGCCATGAGCAAAATGGGAACCACAATAGGCGCAAGGCTCATCCAGCCTGAGGGCAGTTTGCCATAGGAAGCAACCAGCTCCTCATAGGTTTGCACGGTGGCTCCCTCTAAGAGTTCATCGTCGGCCGCCTTCTCCTTTTTACCCATGTATTTGGCAAAAAAGTAGGCGCCGATGAGGGCGGGGATGGACACCAAGGCGCCAAAGCCCATGACCAGAAGAATATTCTCTCCAACCCCCAAGGTGTTGGCCGCAGCGATGGGCCCTGGGGTGGGCGGAATAAAGACATGGGAGGTGTAGAGCCCAATGGATAGGCAAAGGGTCATGGCGACGCTGGAGGTCCGGGTGCGCCGCACAAGAGCCGAGCGAATGGGGTTTAGGATGACAAAGCCCGAATCACAAAAAACGGGGATGGACACCACCCAACCCATAAGCTCCATGGCCAGTTCGGGCTTCTTCTCGCCCACCAGGCGCACCACCATATCCGAGAGCTTCAAGGCGCCGCCGGTTTTTTCCAAAAGGGAGCCGATGAGCGCGCCGAAGATGATGACAATACCGATGCTGGTGAAGGTGCCCGAGAACCCTTGGCCGATGACGCTGGCAATGCCCGAGACCTTTGTGCCGTCAGCGGCCGTTTGATCCACAAAGGGGATGCCGCCGATGAGGCCAAGGACCATGGACACCAAAAGGATGGAGAGGAAGGGGTGGATCTTGGCTTTGGAAATCAGCCAGATCATGACGACGATGGCGAGGACGAAGACGAGTAAAAAAGGAATGCCGGTCATAATAGAACCTCCAGATATGAAGTTGGATCCCCAAAGGGGCTCCTCCCCAACATTATACGACTAAAACCGCTCTCATTTCGACGATTTTCATGCAGTTGCCCCAAAAGAACCCCTACATCCGAAATACCCCATAACCCCATGGCCCATTTCTTACTCTTTTTGCCAAGGAGCTCCTCATGCCTTGGGTCGTCCCCGGGGATGCGTCTTCTCCCATCTTCAGCGGGTTTTCCAACATTTTTTAAAGAAACGCCCCTTCCTCCGAAAAAGGAGGAAGGGGCGTCGAGGAAAGGGGCTCACGCCCAGATCTTTTCTTAGAGGGGACGGCCCAGTTTTTCTTTGGAGGAGGGCTTTAGGAATCCGCCGTAGCGAACAAAGTGAACCACCATAAGGATGAGCAGCAAAATGCCCACATAGCCGTTGATCCCATAAAGGATGTTGATGAGCTGCGGGAATTCGACGAAAAGGCCAATGATGCCTCCGGCGATGCCCAGCCCCAAAACCAGAATCCGAAACCGCGGGGTTCCCTCTTTGGCAAACCGCGCGCAAGGGTTCCAAAGCAGCGGAACGGCGGTGGTGAAAATGCCGATGAACATCATGAGGGAATATAAATTTCCAAACAAGGGATGAATTTCATTGGCAAGAATCAATGAGGGAATATCCGCACCGGCCACGGCGGGCACTTTGCTCATGAGGGCAAGGGTCAATAGGATGACCGCCACGGAGAACGCCAATGCGCCGGTCAAAGACCCCCAGCGGCTCT
Organism: Clostridiaceae bacterium JG1575; assembly: GCA_002838815.1. Taxonomy (GTDB): domain Bacteria; phylum Bacillota; class Clostridia; order Clostridiales; family Clostridiaceae; genus JG1575. The sequence goes on from LQGW01000055.1 coordinate 86,349, forward strand.
CCTTTTGTCCTTTGCAGGTGCGCCCGGTCTCCGCCAAAAAGGCCGCAAGCCAGAGCATGCAAAAGCCCACGTAGGAAAGAGTCGCCATAAACCAGTTCACCGAGACCCGCTTGATGGTGCCCGAAGCCACAAGACCCGGGATCAGCGCTTGATTGGTCGGTATCTGCCCTGCGTACTTTGAAAGGACGATGAGGGCGAGGATCAGGCAGACGGTGATGACCACGGGCATGATGGTCCCGATAATGTTGATGAACTTCTTCAAGCCCAACAGGACGCACAGGATCGAGGCCGCCATCATGAGGCCGCCCCCCGCCAGACGGGGCAGCCCGTATTGCTGGGCGCCTGTAGCAGCGGCTCCGCTGATCATGATGATGTAGGACATATAAACAAAGATGTTGGAGAAGACGTCATAGAACTTGCCCAGGTAGGGTCCGCAATAGTAGCCGTAAATTTCTGAGCCGCGCTCGAATTGTTCTGCATTGCCCACGGAGGTAAAGCTCATGCCCACAAAGGCCAAAAGAACTAAGCAGGCGATGGCGCCGAGGATGCCAGCGTAGCCGTAACTGACAAAATACTGCATGATTTCCTGTCCGGTAGCAAAGCCGGAACCGATGAGAAGCCCCACAAAAGCGCCGGCCAAGACGATGACCCGGCCCGCAGAGACCTTCTCCTGAACGAAACGTTGATTGGTTGATTGTGCCATAGCAGCCTCCTGCGTTGAGGAATGATTTCCTTTGCTTTGGTCGAAGGGGGCCCTCTTCTTTAGGATCCAAAGAGGACGACCCCCGTTGATCGAACCGTGTTCTTTAGAAGACCGTGACGCCGTCGACGTCTTTGCCCAGGGCCTCCACCGCCCGCTCCACCAAGCCCATGCGCAACTTTTCTTCAGCAGCGCGTTCTAAGCTTGGGTTGCCGGTGGGGTGAGGAATGGCCACGGTGGGGACAATTCGGTTCGCCCCGACCGATTGGGAAATCGTGATGATCGTCGCCATATGAACAATGGGAATGCCATAGCGCTCAATCTCTTTAACCATCGTTGCACCGCAACGCGTGCAGGTGCCTCACGTGCTGGTTAAAATGACGCCGTCCACTCCTGCTTCCTTGAGCTCTTTGCCGATTTCCTTCCCGAAGCGGATGGAGTTGCCAACGGCCGTTCCGGTTCCCGTGGTGGTGTAAAACCAATCATAAACCTTGCCGATGCGGCCTTCCTTTTCCAGCTTGCGCAGAGCATCCAAGGGAACCACGCGGTCGGGGGATTCGTTAGCGTAGACCGGGTCGTAGCCGCCGTGGATGGTACAAAATTGTTCCACCATATCTTCTTGACCGTTGATGTTGTATTTTCCCCATTTCTGAGCCGAGGCCGATTGAATTCGATCGGGGTTGCCGTGGGGCACGATGCCGCCGGAGGTGACCAGGGCGATGGTCGCCTTGGAAAGATCCGCAATGGCCTTCGCAGGGGTTACATGATCGAAGGTGGGCATGGGCAGTTCCGTCTCGTAGTCCTTGCCCTGAAGGCGTTTTAGGAGCATGTCCATGGCTCGCTGAGCTCCAATCTTGTCGGAGAATTCCGTGATGCGCTTGCCTTGCTTGAAATAGCCATCCGCCTCGGGCGTGACGCGCTCCCCTTGCAAGAGCTTTTGGGCTAGAGCGGCCATGGCAGGCAGGGCCTTACGCATATCTGCTGCGCTGTTTCCCGTGGGAACGGTATACGCTTTCTGCCGAGTAATTTCCAAGCCGGGGTTTTCTTCGAACATCCCAGAAACCACCGGCACGCTGAAGTGATCCGCCACATACTCCGCCACTGCGGCAGAAGCCATGCCGTACCGACCGGCGTTGAAGGAGGGGCCCACCACCACAAGATCCGGCTGGACCTCTTCCATGGCTTTTTGGAATTGGGCCAAAGCCTCTTCCGGGTGTTCGTTAATATAGTTGTCGCCACAGATAAAGGTTTCCAGGACCTTAGCGCAACCCCCCAGCTCTTGATTAAAAGCCATAGCGGGGCCAATGGCGCCTTCTTTTCGTAAGGGAGCCGTATCGGCCTTTTCTTCGCCGCCAATCTGCCCGAAAAACTGATTGACGTAATATAGTACTTTACGTTCTTCCATGGTCGCCTCCTAATATTCCCTGACGCGCAGATTGTGGTAGCCGATCTCGGAGGTGGATCCGATGATGGCGTTGAGCTCACACTTAATTTCTCCCGTGGCTTCATCGTAGCTTCCGGCCCAACCACCGGCAAGATTGGCGATGGCTTCGGGAGCTCCTAAAATGGTTTCCGCCTTGGGCAGCGTCACCACATGGGAGACATTGCCGGTGCTAACGACGGCCCGCGCTTCGGGCTTCGTGTCGGCCAAGGGCTGGCTGGCACCGTCCCATCCGGAGCATTCGTCGGTGATGAGCACTGCTTTAATGCCCTTTTTCTCCAGGCGTTCGGCAATCATCACGAGGTCGGAATCTGGGTTGCCGTAGCCTTCCTCAGAGACAATGACTCCTTGAGCGCCCAGCATCTGACAGAGCTTGGCGGTAAAGTCGCAGGAGCGGAACTTGCCTTCGAGGGTTGTAAGCTCCGGCACCATAACCGCCCCTAGGAAGTTGATCTGTTTGCCGTGTTTTTTGAGCAGCTCCAAGATCACGGAGTTGTTTTGATGCTGATAGGTGGTGATTTTATCGCAGGCCGCCACACAGTTCCCCGAGACCACGGCCCCGTCGATTTCCTCCAAGGGATGCAAAAGAGTCGGAAGCAGTTGCTTGGCATCCACGCCATAGATGTAGGAATCATGGAGCAGACCCTGGGTGATGAGCATCTCGCAATAGACGACTCTTGGCAGGTCCGGATATTTGGCCGTTTCTTCGACGATGGAGCCCATCTCAAAGGTTTCCACGGCATCCACGGGAGCCTCCTTAGCCAACGTTCCCAAGTATTCCGCCGTCTTTAGCCCGGCAAGGCGTACGGCTTTTTCATGTTCATGAGGCTTTAGTCCTTCAGAGACGGTGAGATCCACCACCACGTTGAGCGTTTTGGAGAACGGGGTCCATTTGGCGCCCTCGCCCCACATGTCGATGATGCCTTCTTGGAACCCGACAATATCACCGATGGTGACAACGGCCACGCCGTCGAGCACCTGGTATGCGCCTTCGCCCAGGGGTCCCGTCTGGGTCGTCACCCCGGCAAATCCGGGCACGCCCTCCACTTTCACTCGAGGCTCGATCACATCCTTCACCGGAATGATGCGAATGGGTTCGCCGGGTTTGGCCAGGTCCACCTTCGCGGTTTCAATGTTTTCGAGGCCTTCAATGAAGTCCTCCAACTCCTTTTGGTTGATGGTGAGCACCGCATCCTGAATGCCGTGATGATCGCCAAAAACCACGTCGTTGATTTTCACCTTGCGTCGTTCAAGCTTCAAATCTTACGTCCTCCTATGATTCGTTGATGGGTTGATTGGTCGTTTCGTTAAGAGCTGTGATCAAGAGCTCGTGATCGATGATTTCATAGTCCTTTCGATGCACGGTGTCCACCGAATGCTTGGAAAGGGCGGTCTCTAGAAGCTGCAGGCTGTTTTCAATGGAGAACACGCTGCGATCTTCCACATCCCCTGGGCGGTCGCTGATCAAAAGAGAGCGCACGGGCGAAAAATGCATGCGTCCGCTGGCCGCCAAGGGAGCCGTTAACAGCCGATGCCCCCGATGAATGAGATCCCTTGCATAAAGGAGTACGTCCTTTTGGGAACCGCTCACCACCACCGCTTGCCGACTCCGACAAACGAGGGGGTTATTCGTTAAGATCATATCAACACCTCCATCTGTATACTACTTGTATTTCAGTGTTGTGTCAATGGTACCAGAATAGTTTTTCAGACGAAGCCAAGATCGCCCCTTTTAGAGCTGAAAGCTCCAATGGCGAGCTCGGCCTCCAAAAAACACCAAAAAGCCCAGAGTCACTTTCCTCAAGGAGGGGACTCTGGGCTTTTTTATGGATTTTTTACAAATTGCATTAATAAGTGGACCCTTGACCGTTGAATCGTCCGTCAGGCGATAAAGGAGTAGCTCCGGTGCAGCTCATCCTCAAACAAAGATCCTCCCGAGTGTGGCAGCCCAGGAGCTTCCCTGGAATGCGGCATCATCCCGATCTCGATCTGAGCGATCTGCTCATCAAAGCCGCTGTCCTTGCGTTGAGTTTGGGTCTATTTCATAGCAACTAACCCTGTGATTTTCAGCATCAGCTCTAGTTCTTAATTCAGCGATGCCATTGAACGGATCCCTTAGTGGAGGCCCCCTCTATCCCTACAGGCAGTCCATCGGGAGTTCCTCCTTGGGAATGAAGCGCTTTGAATCCTTACCTTCTACCACCGAGGGACCCTATGGACTCCTTACAGGACATATTCAACTTGAGGGTGCAATCGGCCCTTCATGGATTTTTTTAAAAAAGCGCTTCCTTAATGCGACTTAAAAAGTCCTCGATATGCTCGCGAGCATAGGCCTCCGCGCCCTCTTCATCCTGATCCTCCAAGGCCTGCACGATGAGCCGAAAGGTTCTTGTGAAAATGGACATGTCGTCAAAATACTTTTTGCAGTAATGCCACAGGCGCTCGGTGTGAATGTGTAAGGAGAGCGCTGTGGAAAGCAACCACTTGTTGCTGGCGGCCTCAAAGATGATGTCATGAAAGCGCTCATCCTCATTGATGGCTTTTTGATAGTCGCTGGTGGTGGAATAAGACTCCATCCGTTTGATGATGTCTTTAAGCTCCTGCAACTGCTCGGGGGTAATCCTTGAAACGGCAAGGCGCGTCGCGTAAGGATCCAGCTGCTTGGTCACATCAAATAAGCCTTTGATGTTGCGAAAATCAATGGCGGCCACCATGGCCCCATAGCGCGGCACGATGTTGATGAGCTGATCGCGTTCCAATTCCTGGAGCGCCGTACGGATGGGGGAGCGGCTGACGCCGAATTCTTCCGCCAGATCCACTTCGTTTAAGATATCCCCCGGTTTATACTGAAATTCGATGATGCGGCGCTTGAGGGTGCCGTAAATCGATGATTTATCTTGATCCATGTCCATTACCTCACAATACATCCATTCAATCCCTCAGCGTCCCAAAGACCCTGGGGGAATCTCCCCTTCCTTTGGACTGCGCGGTGCAGTCCCACTCCTTAGGATACCACAGCATAGGAGGCTTCGTCCTTATAAAAACCACAAGGTCCTTGTTATGAGTCTTGTTTTTTGGCTTCCGGATCCTCCTCGTCGCAAAGGGCTTGCATTAGGTGCGCCTCCTCAAGGGAGCTTAAGCGATCGGCGATGCGAAGGCCCTCGCGCTGGGGTCCACTTGCCTGATGCTCTTTGCCGGCGGCTCTCTCTCGGAGGACCTCGCGCCGAAAGCGCAGGGCATTCCAGACCATGGCGCCAGCGGCAATGGCCACCTGTCCCTCCAAAAGATCCGACGTGGCGACGATCACGGGTTGCTTTGAGGCATCGCTCATGGCGGCTTCTTCAATGTAGCGGTCCGCGGTCTGCCCTTCCTTGGTGTGCACCACCTCCAAAAGACCCCGCCTCTGGCGGCTGCCTTTGCCTCCTCGGACACGCCAGGCATCAAAAACCACCACGACGTCATAATCCGTAAACCCTGCGTAGTTCTCCAAAAGGTCCAAGAGCTTCTCCTTGGCAGCCTCGGGATTCACCAGTAACAGATCCTGGAGCTCGGGCCAAGCGTAGAGGATGTTGTGACCGTCCACCAACACCCGAGGGCGCCCGGTTTGACAGATGGGCCGGCTCTTGGGGACCTTGGGTGCCGGGGCTTCCTTGGCGGCCTTTCGCCTCATCCGTCGGTTTTTTCGATCGTTGGCGTTGGCGTAAAACGTTCTCTGAAGGATGCTTTCCATCTCCTCTTGGCCCAAGGAGCCGCCGGAGCCCCCTCGTTCAGGCCGCTCATACGCTTCGTTGGACGCCTTGCGTTTGGGCAAGGGCAGGTGGGCCCAAGCCTCCACCTCATCCCAAGGGACGTAGACCCCAACACCCCCTTTACAAAAGAGACTGCCCGAGGGATACCGATCCTCATCGGGCACCGCCGTGGTCGATGCGGCCTCCTTCGACTGCGAACAAAGCTCGTAGCCCCCATAACTGCATTCACAAAAAGCCCGTCCGCGGCAGAGGGTTTTCAACTCTTGGGGATACTCGCGAAACAAGGCCACCGGAGCCCGTCCCTCCACGAAAGCCCAATCTTTTGCCACCCGATGGGTCACCGCTACGCAAGACAGACGGGCAAGATCCGACAGCACCCGACCCAAAAACTCTTGAGGCAAGCGAAGATCAAAGGCGTAGTACGGTTCCAAGCGCTGCAGCGCGCCCAGGCTTCGAGCTCGCATCAGCCCTTGACGAAGGGCCCGTCCCGCGGCCTCGCGAAAGTCCTTGCTTTGGGTGTGGTGCAGATGGGCGCGGCCGTTGAGAAGGGTGATCTTCATGCGGTCTAGGGGATCGCCATAGCCCACCGAAGGGATCTTGTTTTCCTTAAGAAGCTCCGCCACCTGGTGCTGATAGGCCAGGGCTAACGTCGCAGGCGGCAAATCGCAGTGGACGCTCAACGGGGCGAGCGAAGGCTCGGGAGAGAGCTCCAGATGAACCTCCGCGTAATGACGCAGAGGCTCGAAATGACCGATGCCAAGAACGGTCTTGGTCACCGTTTCCCGATAAAGGAGTTCCTCCGGCTCCAAAAGCAGCGGCCAGCCGCTCTCTTGTTTTAAAAGCTCTCGCAGCACCTCCTCCTGCAAAGGGCCCATGAGAAAGAGCCGCACGGAGCCTGTGGGCAACCGCTGGGGGGAGAGCTCCGGCATCTCTTCGGCCAATAGCTGCAGCTTCCGCCAAAAAAGAGTGGGATCCACTCCTTCAGGGCAGCGCGCGCAGCGGGACATCACGGGCGTTTGTACGCAGGAGTAGCGCTCCTTACCTGCCCCCAAATCCTCGCCGGGCAAAGCGTGATCGAGCCCCGCCACAGAGACGATGTCGCCGGCGTGCGCCACGGGGATCAAGGTCACCTGGTCTCCGGATATTTGCAGTATTTCATGCACCTTATCCTCCCCCAAGGGCTGACGCACGCTGAGGGAGCCGCCCAGGATCTTCATCTGAACCAGGCGCCGCCCGGCTATGCGATGAACTTTGAAGGGGCGCGCATGAAAAACTTCTGGATGGATTTTTTCTGGAAGCCACTGACATAGGCCCTGCAGCAGCTCGTCCACGCCTTTTCCATAGAGAGCGGAGCCGCCATAAATCGGTGCCAGGGTCCCTTCGCCCACCAAGAGACGAAGGGCCTCAGGATCCAGGCGACCTTGTTCCAGATAATCCTCCAAAAGCCCCATGGAACGAAGGGCGACCTCCTCGAGGGTCTGGGGATCCCGCCCGCAAAAGGAAACCGCCCCCTCGAAGAGGCTCTCTTGAAGATCCTGGCAAATCGCTTCATAGGAAACATCGGGCAGATCCAATTTATTGATGAAGAAAAAACAGGGGATGTTTCGGCGCCGGAGCAGACGGTAGAGGGTTCGCGCGCTGCCCGTGATGCCGTCGGCGGCGCTGATCAGAAAAATCGCTGCATCCAAAACACTGAGGGTCCGCTCGGTTTCCTGGGCAAAATCCCCATGGCCGGGGGTATCCAAAAGAATGAAGGATTCTTCGCCAAAGGAAAACCGGGCGCATTGGGAAAAGATGGTGATGCCCCGGGCGCGCTCCAAGGCATGAGTATCCAAAAAAGCATTCCCGTGATCCACTCGACCCCGAGCGCCTCGGGCGCCAGCGGCGACCAGTAGGGCTTCTACGAGGGTGGTTTTCCCTGCATCCACAGGGGCGATAATTCCTATGGTCCGCGGTGCCTTCTCCCCCATCTTCATCCCCTCCTTTACGCCCTGGTTCTAGGGGACTGGTCCCTTGATTTGAGCGTGTTCCTGCCTTAAGTATAGCATAGGAAAAGGCCGCTTTGGCCTCCGGCACAAAGCGGCTCAGGGGGGGACTCGGGCGGCCTTATCGTCTTGTTTTTTGAGGCAGATTTCTCACGCCCCGTGGTTGAGGGGGCCTCGTCCTGCGCCAAGATCCAGGCGATCGGCAATGAGTCTTGTCAGGTATTCCTTGGCTGAAACGACGGCTTCTTCCAAGGAACTGCCCTTGGCAAGAAAGGAAGCGATGGCGGAAGAAAGGGTGCACCCCGTGCCGTGAGTGTTGGGGTTTTCCAGGCGCCTGCCATAGATCCAAAGCCCCCCTTCGGGGCCTTGCAAAAAGTCGTCGGCGTCTTGGCCGAAGTGACCGCCCTTCATAAGGACGTAGGGACAGCCCAGCGACTGAATGCTTCGGGCCGCCGCTTCAATGGCTCCTTTTGAAGCAATGCGCTCGCCCAAAAGAACCTCAGCCTCAAAATGATTAGGCGTCAAGATGGTGGCAAGCGGCAGCAGCGTTTCCTTCAGTGCTTGGTGTGCGTCCCTGGACAAAAGAGAGCTGCCGCTGGTGGACACCATGACGGGGTCGAGAACCACCGCCGTTCCCTTCATGCCCTGGATTCCCCGAGCGACCTCTTCAATGAGCGCGGCATCTGCGAGCATACCGATCTTAATGGCATCAGGGGGAATATCTCGAAGGACGCTTTCCATTTGAGATCGCACGGCGGCGCGGGGCAACGGCCAGACGCCTTGAACCCCTCGGGTATTCTGCGCCGTGACGGCAGTAATAACGCTCATGCCGAAGACGCCAAGGCTCGTCATGGTCTTAAGATCCGCCTGAACGCCCGCACCGCCACTGGAATCCGAGCCTGCGATGGTCAGGGCGCAGGGCATCCGGTGGGGTGTTTTCATCGGCGGGGTGGAGATTCTATGGCTTCGGGGACTGCTTTCTTGCATGGTTGATCCTCCCAAATTGCACCGCCCGGCGCCTGAGACGCCGAGCGGCTTTTTTACAAAATATCGATGGTCTCGTTGTTGAGCGCCTTATTCATGCTGCGCACGGCGCAAAACTTTCCACACATCGTACAGGTGTCGTCGTGCTCTGGGGTGCGATCGTCCCGGAAGGATTTGGCGTAGGCCGGATCCATGGCGACGCTCCACATTGCTTCCCAGTCCAGGGCTCGACGGGCTTTGGCCATGGCATCATCCTGCGCCCGAGCGCCCGGGATGCCTTTGGCGATGTCTGCAGCGTGGGCGGCGATTTTCGAGGCCATGATGCCTTGCTTGACGTCGTCGAGGTTTGGCAGGGCCAAGTGTTCTGCCGGAGTGACGTAGCAAAGGAAGGCGGCGCCCGCCGCTGCGGCCACTGCGCCGCCGATGGCTGCGGTGATGTGATCGTAGCCCGGTGCAATGTCGGTGACCAAGGGGCCGAGCACATAAAAAGGGGCGCCCTTGCAGATGGTCTGCTGGATCTGCATGTTGGCCGCGACTTGATTCAAGGGCACATGGCCTGGGCCTTCCACCATGACCTGAACGTCCCGATCCCAAGCACGCTGGGTCAGCTCGCCCAAACGCACCAGCTCATCGATCTGAATGAGGTCTGTGGCATCGGCCAAGCATCCGGGACGGCAGGCATCCCCCAAGGAGATGGTCATGTCGTATTCACGGCAGATCTCCAAAATTTCATCATAGTATTCATAGAAGGGGTTTTCTTTTCCCGTCATGCTCATCCAGGCAAACACCATGGAGCCGCCCCGAGAAACGATATTCATCAGGCGACCGCCGCTGCGGACCTGATCGATGGTTTTTCGGGTGATGCCACAGTGCAGCGTCACAAAATCCACGCCGTTTTCACCATGCAAGCGGATGACGTCCAAAAAGTCCTGCGCTGTCAGGGTTTTTAAATCCCGCTGGTAGTGAATCACGGAATCGTAGATGGGCACCGTTCCGATCATCACGGGGCATTCTGCGGTGAGTTTCTTGCGAAAGGGCTCTGTGTTGCCGTGGCTGGACAAGTCCATAATGGCGTCTGCGCCCAGTTCCACCGCCCGCAACACCTTCTGCATTTCTACGTCATAGTCCTTGCAGTCTCTGGACACGCCGAGGTTCACGTTGATTTTCGTCTTCAGCATGCTCCCGACGCCTACGGCATCGAGAACGCGGTGGTTTTTATTGGCCGGAATGGCAATCTGCCCCTTGGCCACCAAGGGCAGGAGCTCCTCCACGGTGCGGCCTTCCTTTTGGGCGACCCGCTCCAGCTGCGGCGTCACGATCCCCTGTCGGGCGGCGTCCATTTGCGTTGCGTAGTTTTTCACTGTAGATTCTCCTTCAAACCGTTTTTCAATCTCTCGAAGAGGGAGCCCCTGGGGTCCTTGCCGGGATCGGCCGTAGGGGCTCGCCCCCTTGAAAAAAGGCGGGGGGCCCCAAAGGGTCCTCCCGCCTGCATCGACAGCGTGTTTGATTTCCCTCCGTTGGCATTATCCAAATCAGGTATTGGTCGAAGCTTTTCCTGCTTCCTCTCAGCCCGAATCACGAGCTCCCATCTTGTATGGTTGATTCTTTGTCCATCATAGGGAAACTTGCCGCCCTTGTCAATGGATCCTCTACGTCCTCTCTATTGGTTTTTTACCTCTTGCCAAAGATCATCGTAAACCCGGACGAAGGCGCCGGGATCTTCAAAAACCTCCAGCTTTCGAAGAAGGCTCTTGGGCGGGTAGGCCACGGGCGAGGATTTCATCTGCTGATCCAAAAGGTCCCGGGCCTTGGAGGAAGGCAGTGAATAGCCCACGTAGGCGGCGTTTTGTGCGGCATTCTCCGGCCGCAGCATGAAATTGATGAAGGCCTCTGCCGCTTCAGGGTTTTGCGCATTGGCCGGAATAACCATGGCATCAAACCAGATGTTGGACCCTTCTTTGGGTACAACATAAGCCAAGTCCTCATTCTCCGACAACGCATCCAGTGCATCTCCAGAATACATGACGGCCATGGCCGCTTCGCCGTTTTTCATCAGGTCCTTGGTCTGGTCCACGAGGTAGGCGTACACCAACGGATACTGTGCTGCAAGGAGTGCCTTAGCCTCCTGCAGTTCCCTTGGATCTCGAGAATTCATCGAATACCCCAACCGCTTCAAGGCAATCCCTAGAGAATCCCGTGAGGAGTCCAACATGATGATGTTGCGCTCATACTTTTGATTCCACAACATCCCCCAGGAATCCACGGGCTCTGAGACAAGGGTCTTGTTGTAGACAATGCCGAGCGTCCCCCAAAAATAGGGTGCGGAGTATTTTTGCTCCGGATCGTAGCTTTGGTGCATATATTCTTCGTCTACAACCGCCCGATTGGGGATGCGATCCCAGCGCAGGGGCCGCAGGAGGTTTTCTCGAATCATGCGCTGAATCATATATTCCGAGGGCACCACCACATCGTAGATGCTGCCGCCATTTTTGATTTTCACGTACATGTCTTCATTGGTGGTAAAGGTGGAATAGACGACGCGGATGCCCGTCTCCTCCTCAAACCGCGTCAATAGCTCCTTATCGATGTACTCCCCCCAGTTATAGACATTCACTGTGGGGTTTTGCGAGGCCTGTTGACACGAGGTACCCGTGAGGAAGAAGATGGCGCAAAGCACCAGCAGGGCGATGCGTTTTCTTGATCGATGATTTTTCATCAGTCCACCTCCTTGGTTTTCACGTTGATGAGCAACAAAAGACCCAGCATGGTGATAAAGATCACCGTGGAGAGGGCATTGATGACCGGGTTGATGCCGCGGCGCGCCATGGAGAACACGATGGTGGAGATGGTCTCCACGCCGTTGCCCGTGGTGAAAAAGGAGAGCACAAAGTCATCGATGGACAAGGTGAACGCCATGAGGGCGCCCGCAAAAATACCCGGGCGGATGTGCGGCAAGATCACCTTGCGCAGGGTCTGCGCGGGCGTTGCGCCAAGATCCATGGCGGCCTCAGGCAGCGCTCGAGGCATCTGTTTCAATTTGGGCAGCACCGAGAGCACCACATAGGGAATGGTGAAGGCGATGTGGGATAAAATGAGGGTTCCTAAGCCCAAATCCATCTGCAGCGTGCGGTAGAGCACCATGAGGCCCACGGCCATGATGATGTCCGGGTTCATGACCGGAACCTGGTTCAAGGCCAAAACCCAACGCTTACTGCCCCGGCGAAATTCCTGAATCCCGATGGCTCCAAGGGTTCCGACGAGGGTGGAGACGAGGGTGGAGACCGCCGCCACCAAGAAGGTATTGGTCACCGCCCGCAGCACCTCCTGATCGTCCCAAAGGGCGCGGTACCAAACGAGGGACAAGCCGGTGAAGCTGCCTCGGGTTTTTCCTTCATTGAAGGAATAAACGATGAGCACCAGAATGGGGGCGTATAAAAAGGCGAAGACTAAGACGAGGTAAAGCCGTTTTACCGCTTTAGTCATGGGGCACCTCCCCCCCCCGAGATCAACACCCCTGCGGGATGCTCCCGGCCTTTGGATCGGGCGCTCTTGGGGGCCTTTTGAGGGTCGCCGGATTCTTCTTTGGCAAAAAAGAGCGTCACCAACAAAAACACCATGAGCACCACCGACATGGCGGAACCGTAGTTCCAGTCTCCCGTGACGGTGAACTGCTGTTCGATGACGTTGCCGATGAGGTTGGTCTTGTTGCCGCCCAAGAGCGCTGTGATTTCAAAGGTCGAAATGGCGGGGATAAAGACCATGGCCACGCCGGAGGCGACTCCCGGTAAGGATAAGGGGAAGACCACCCGCAAAAACGTCTGCCATTTGCTGCTGCCTAAATCCTCGGCCGCTTCAATGAGGGACGAATCCATCTTCGTCAGCACGGTATAGATGGGCAACACCATGAAGGGCAGAAAATTATAAACCATCCCCAAAAGAACGGCGCCTTCGGTGTAGAGAAGATCCAAAGGACCAAGGCCTACTCGAGCCAACAGCTGATTGAGAATGCCGTTTTTGGACAAGATCGTCACCCAAGCGTAGGTACGCAAAAGAAAGTTCATCCACATGGGGATGATGACGAGGAGAATGGCGGTGGTTTGGTACCGGGTGCGCATGCCGGCAATGAGCGCCGCCAAGGGATACCCGATCAAAAAGCACAAAAGGGTGGTCAGGGCGGCGATGCGAAGGCTGCGCCAAAGTGTGCCCAGACCCGCTCCGCTTAAAAAGCGGCTGAACTGTGCAAAGGTCCCTCGCCCTTGCCCGTCCGTAAACCCATAGTAGAGGACCATGATCAGGGAGGCCAGAACAAAGACTAGCGCCCATAAAAGGTAAGGCCCTGCGGTGCGCTTAAGCATCCTCATCCCCTTGCACCTCCCCTTTTCGCATGATGTGGATGTTGTCGGGCAGGATCTCGATGCCCACGCTATGGCCGGGCTTTTGGGGCAAGGTGGAGTGCGCAAGCCAAGACTCATTTCCAACGCTCAGCGTCATTTCATAATGAACGCCTTTAAAAAGACAGGTATTTACGGTTCCCTGCAGTGCCCCTTGGCCGGCGGCGACAAAGGTGACGTCCTCCGGTCGGATGACCACGTCCACCGCTTCCTCGGGATAAAAATCTCGGTCCACGCACACAAAGCGCGCCCCGGAGAAGCTCACATCGAAGTCCTTATGCATAATCCCTTCCAAAATATTGGATTCGCCCACGAAGTCCGCCACATACGCATTCATGGGCTCGTTGTAGATTTCCATGGGGGTACCGATCTGCTGAATAACGCCTTCATTCATGACCACGATGCGGTCGCTGAGGGTCAGGGCTTCCTCCTGATCGTGGGTGACGAAGACAAAGGTGATGCCCACTTCCCGTTGAATCCGTTTGAGCTCCGTCTGCATCTCCTTGCGAAGCTTCAAATCCAGGGCCCCCAGGGGCTCATCCAGGAGCAACACCTCAGGGTTCAAGATCAAAGCGCGGGCCATGGCCACCCGCTGTTTCTGACCGCCGGAGAGGGCGTCCACCGAGCGTTTTTCAAAGCCTTGAAGGTTCACCAAAGCAAGCATGTCTTGCACTCGTTGCCGAACCAGGGACTCCTTCTCCCGCCGGATCCGGAGCCCGAAGGCGACGTTCTCATAGACGTTCAGGTGGGGAAAGAGCGAATACTGCTGAAACAGCGTATTGACGGGGCGAAGGTGGGCGGGCACCGTGGTGATGTCTCGCCCGTTGAAATAAACCGCTCCCTCATCAGGCCGCTCAAAGCCGCCGATGAGGCGCAACGTCGTGGTTTTGCCGCAGCCCGAGGGGCCCAAAAGGGTCAAAAACTCCCCTTCCTGAATGGAAAGGTTGAGATGCTCCAAAACGGGCTCCCCTCCGTAGGCTTTTCGAATGTTCTTCAATTCGATTTTGGTCTTCACTCACTGCACCTCCCGCGTTAAAAATTGGGAGGAGCCAGTACCCATAAAATGCGGGCTGTCTCTTCCCCTTGGCCGATGAGTTCAAACGCATCGTCGGCCGCAAAATAAAAAGAATCCTCTGGAGCCAAAAGCACTTCACGCTCGCCAAGGCGCAACAGCACCGAGCCCTCTAGGATGAAGCCGAAAACTTCTCCTTCATAGGGCGCATAGGTTTTGGATCGGCCTTCGGGGGATAGCTCCAAAAGCACCGGCTCCATCATGAGGGATTGGGCGTTGGGAATCAAAAAATGCAGTCGGTGACCCAGGGCCTCTTCCGTGGCGCAAAAAGCCTGCGCCAAGGGGTAGCCCAAGGGTCGGTTTTTATGCGGCCGGAAAAAATCCGAAAGGGTCGTCCCCAAGGCCGTGACTAGCTTCTCCAGGGTATCCAGGGAGGGGCTGGTTAGGTCATGCTCTACCTGAGAAATAAAGCCTTTGGAAAGATCCGCTCGCTCGGCCAACTCTTCTTGAGTCAGCCCCATTTTCTGGCGCAGACTTTTAATTTGTGGTCCAAGATCCATGAGACACCTCCCGCTAAACTCTTTGTTTAACATATTAAACAACTCTCATAGTACTTTTTTTTCTTTGTCTGCGCAAGACTTTTTTGAAGGAAAGATGCGGCAGTCCCCCTAGGGCCCATGAACTGATTTTGGATAAAAAAGGCTCAAAAAGACTCAGACTCTAGACGTACGAGGGATTCCGCCTTGCAATCCCTCGTAGATATTGTTAGAGGAGCATCCTAAATTTGAGGGTCCCCCATATTTTCTCCTTCAATTTTGGACTCCCCGGTCCCATGGCTTCGTTCGATCAAGGGGGCCAATCCATGTCTTCAAATTATGGGCCACCTACGAAAGCGCTGCCGTTAGTGCCATGGAGCGCTTCCCTTTTAGCAACGGATCGCGAAAGTCCAACACTTCCTTGGCGGATCCAACGACTCTCTCAATGGGTTTCTTTGGCTTTGCGGGGATCTCCTGAATCCCTAGAACATGACGAAGGTCCTCCTCCTCTTCTAGGGAGCCCTGTCACACCGGTGGAGTAACGCGCTGGATCGAATTTTTATTTTTAGTCCATGGATTGTGGTAAGGACCGTCCTTACCCACCTTCGGGTCCCTTTTGTCTTCTCGGGAGCCCTCCCAGTTGCTGCTGGCGGATGTCAACGACTGATCGTTGGGACCCCCCATCGCCCTTGAACTGAAGATCCTCCACGAACTCCCTTTGTGAAAAAGATTTTTTGGCCCTTTGGATCTCGTATGGGGGACTATCGCTTCAATTGCTTTCCCTAGCAGCTCACGGACAATCGCGGGTGGTTTCTAGCCCGCATAGAGGACCATCATTTTAAGGCTTAATCTTGCGGGTTTTATCGTACGCTCCTCGACATTGTAGGCAAATGCCCCTTGGTGTTATTCCTTTGGGAATCGAGCGGAATCTAGAGCCCCATCACTCTGGGCGCGGGGGGCCGATTGGGTATTCAAAAACTTGGGCCGGTCCCTCTTCCCATGCCGTTGACGGGGGAGGCCCCTTTCCTTTTTCAATTCCTCGACCGACCCACTCGTAGGGTTCTCGATCTCGTCTTGGGTGATTTTTTCTTTTATTGGCATGGACTTTCAAAGAGAGGGACGTAAACGAAACGAAGGTGCGAATCAATCCCATCATAGTTGGAACCGCTGTCTAACAAAGGGTCCCCAAGAACTCTAACCCCTTCGGATTTCTTGAATCGACGAATATCATTTCAGCTGAAGGTTCCAAAGGGGAGCCTGGGGTCCAGTATGGTATGACCTGGCCCCCAACGATCTGTGGCGGGAACCTCGACCTCAAGGATGCTTTTTGCATGCTTCGAACCCCAAATAACTTCTGGATCGACGCGAGTTTGATAAGGATCACGGGATTGATGCCGGGAGGTCCATCCTCGTCGATCTATAACTCTTGGCAAAGGTCATACACAAAGGTGAAGTCTCCCTAAGGCCGCCACTTTCCGAAAGAGATGCTCTTTAGGAACAAGCTGTTCGGTGGACCCAAACAGAATCTGATTCATTTTTGACGATGGATTGGACGAGCTCATGACAAATTGCCTCCTTAACTGCTGTTCCACCTTAAGAACCCCCGTCAAACCAATTGATTTCAATGGTTGACGGGGGTTCTTAAGGTGGTTTCTCTCCACTTTTCGAGCCTTTGAAGCCTCAAAGAGGCTCTTTTCTCTAAATAGGGGGGTCGCTTCTTGGCCCTTGTGGGCCGCTTACCCTGATGTTACCAGGACTTTTAGACATTCGAAGAGGCTTATCGTCTCTGGGTCCGTTACCGCAGCTCCCAGCTCTTGCTGTAAGGATAAACTTCCCAGGGATCGTGCTCCCGCATGGAGCTGTAGATGGGCATGGTGAAGGATTGGCCGTCGGGCTCCGTGATCCGAAGAAAATGGAAGGGAATGGTTTCTGGATCCGTATAGAGAACTCGCAGCACCTCAAAGTCCTCTGTCGTGGTCCACTCCTTGACCACCTTGCCGGGCGCCACCTGAATGTCCGCGGGGCTTTTTAGCTCGGCCTCCAGCGCCTGCACCTTGGAGCCTTTTTTCTTGGTCACGACAAGCATCTGGGATTCGCTCCCCAAATTGACGATGTTCCAGGAGGTTTTGGCCTGGATTTTGGGATACGACTGGACCTCATACACAATCAAGAGGGCATGCTTCTCATCCAGGCGTTGTTTAAACGCTTCGGGGACGCCGTTGTTCTGTGGCGCCTCGATGGTAGTGGTCGGCTGGGTTTTATTCTCGATCTTCGTTTGGGGCTTGGTCTTTGGCTGAGTCTCCGGCGTTGTTGGAGGGGCCGTCTTGGGTTGGGTTTTTGGTGGCGGCGCCGGGGTGGGCTCGGAAATCCCCGTGGTGGACGGCGCACTGGATCCGCCTTGAGTCTTTGGAATGGGCTGGATCATATCGCCACAGCCCGTCAAAAGAGCGGTGAGCATCAACGCGGTCAAAATCTTTGGAACGTGGTTCATCTTGGTCTCCTATGAAATGGGATGCGATGGAAAACCATAACGGTTACTCCTTTCGACTTTGGCTGTAGGCATAAGCTTCCCAATCCGGATGTTCGCGCATGCTGGAGAAGATGGGCGCAATAAAGGTGCGCCCGCCGGGCTCCGTCAAACGGATGAAGTTAAAGGGCATGGTTTCGGGATCGCTGTAGACCATACGGATCACTTCAAAGTCCGTCTTCGTCGTCCATTCACGCAAGGGGTCCCCGGGGCGAACGTTTACGCCGGCATCCACCAAGACCGCGCCAGTCACCGTCACTTTCGTGTTGGCCTTTTTTGTGATGAGAAACAGTTCGCTGGGGTGCGCGTGGATTTTGATGTCCCAAGCCGTGGTCGCCCGAAGCGTGGGATACTTTTTTGTATCAAAGACGAGAATCATCGCGTGGTCTTCATCCAGGGCCTTTTTCATCTGCGGCGGGATGCCGGCGGAATCTTCGGGCGTCTTTGGCGTTTCGATTTTGGTCTCAGGCGCGGTCTTGACTGGCGCGGGAGCTGACGTTTGGGGGGTCGTCTTCACCACCGTCTGTTGGGATCGGGTCGCTGAGGGAATCTGAACCACCGGTGGAGAAGCCGCCGAGCTTGTTTGGCTCGTGGGCTGTGTTTTTTGCGGCTCCTTCCCTTGAGGGGCTTTTGTGGAACAACCTCCCAAGACCAAAGCGCCGGTTAAGATCCATGCAATGCAGTGCTTTTGATTCATGAAGCGTCCTCCTTTTCGTTCAATAACTTCTATATTATCCCACAATAGGCCCAAGGATGGGTAACAAGATCGTAAAAATGCCCCTACCGCTGATTTTTCCCAAAGGATTCCTTGAAATCTACTGGGCGCACAGGCGGTAGGGGGGTATTGATTTCTCTCGCATTAGGGACCTTGGACGCAGCGTCTAACCTAAAAAAGTGCTGATCCAAGCGTCCGGTGAGAAAACTTCGCCCCCAATCCACCAAAAACACCTAGGGATTCTCTGGCAGTGAGTTCATGGTTCAAGTTTAAAAACTCGAATTCATCCCCTTTATATAAACCATGGGTAGGGCTTTATTGGTGCAGCCACCTCGGTCCCCCCTAGACCGTTTCGTCTCGAGAGGTCCCCGCCTTGAGCCGGCGGGCCCCTTTGGGATCCCCGATGATGCGCAGGGCGTAGATCACGATGTCTTTGTGGAAATGTCATTATCTAGGATGTTTGGGCCGACTCCGGATCCTCCATCTTTTGCAAAACTCTTGCGGCCAGGCCTCAACGAATGCCGCCCAAAAGGATCTGCGTCGGGGGATCTCACCCACCACAGGCGCCGCCGTCACGGGAGGTGAGCCCCATGGCAAGGAGCCCCCTAAGCGTCCGGCCCTCTCTGATAGAAGAAAAGGCCTATGCCCCACCATGAGTCAAAAGCAGCGGGCCGTGGAAACGAAACCCAGGTTCTGCCGCCCTACCGAACACCCCCTCATTAAGGTGCCTTCACCGGACGTATGGGATTCTAGCGTTCATCCCCTCTTGCACTTTCAGGGGCATTCCCTTCTCGTAGGGCCTGTTCCGCCGATTTCTTTCCCTTTAAAGCCAAACAATCAAAGGGGCGGCCCCGAAAATAATTCGCAGGGGCCGCCCATCGCTTAAGGAGTCCATCCTTCCGCTTTATTCTCTTTTTTATCGGGTGTTCGGCGAGCGCAGGACGAACAAACCATCCAGCAGTAGGACCGCCATGGCGACCGCCAATATTATAGGCGCTAAGGGCGCTGCACCGGCCTTCTCAGTGAGGTGCCGATAGAGGATGCCAAAGAAGGCCCAAAGGCCGACCAAGGCAATAACCGGACAACGATGCCGAAAGATCAGGGCGCTGAGCACAACTAGGCCAAGAACCAACGCGATGTAGAGCCACAGGGCTTCGCTCCAGCCGAAGCGATCCCACCCAAGATCCACAAGCCAGGCGGTTATGTTGGCAATAACGGCCACACTGAGCCAGCCAAGATACAAGGCCATGGGCACTTTTAAGCCCAGACGCTGCGCCGGCGTCAGGGTTCTTTTTCGAATGCGCTCCATGATGGCGACGATGAAGGCATAGTAGATCAGAATAAACAGCGTGGAGATGCCGATCCAGTGCCGCGAAAAACTGATGATCCAAGCCACGTTGAAAAGGCAAGCCTCGGCAAAGAGCGGGTTGATCTTAGTTTCTAAAAAGGTGGTATACTCTTCATCTTTTTGGCGAAATTGGTGGATCAAAAACCAAGCAGAGCCCAGGTAGATGACAAACCAGATGGCGAAGGTGAAGGGCGCGGGGACAAAGAGGTTGGGTAGACTGTCGGACACCTCCCGCTGGCTTTGCCCTAGAACGCCCATGGCGCCCAAAAAATTCATCACCAAGGTCACGACGTACCAAAGAGACAGCGGGATTTTTTTGACTCGAATATTCATTACGACTCCTCCTTTTGAGGGGG
This sequence comes from Clostridiaceae bacterium JG1575, assembly GCA_002838815.1. Classification (GTDB taxonomy): domain Bacteria; phylum Bacillota; class Clostridia; order Clostridiales; family Clostridiaceae; genus JG1575. Next base: position 106,093 of record LQGW01000055.1, read on the forward strand.
TTTGGTGGGGGCCCTTGAGGGATCTACGCCCAAGGAAAGGCCCAAAGCGCGGCGCTGGTTGTCGATCATCCGAAGCTGTAGAGCGTTGAAGCGCAAGCGTTCCTCTTCGCTGAATCCTGAAAAACAGACCTCCTCCCAGGCTTGAAGGGCCGTGTCAAGAGACGGAATCAGACGAACCCCTTGCGGAGTAAGGTACAGGCAAAAACTGCGTTGATCCGTTTGGGAGCGTTCCTTTTTCATCAAGCCCCTGGAGCGCAAGGTTTGGATCAATTTGGTGACGTTCGCTTTGTCGGTGCCGAGGAACTGCCGCAGAAATTCTTGATTGGCGCCGGGGACTTCGTGCACCACGAGCAAAGCCACCAAATCTCGCCAGGAAAGATCATAGGGCGCAAGCTTTACTCCAAGAAGTTGCTGTCCTTGTCGGTCCAAAAGCGTGAGCGAGCAAATCAGCATAGGCTTCTCCTTAGTTGTTCTTTACAACTATTTTAGAAGGGGGGTGCGGTGTCTGCAAGCCCTCTCACAGGATGTGCACGAAAATTTCACCTTGTTCACAAACCAGACTCAGCGCGGGCCCTTGAGGCCGTTGCCTTGCCGTCCCAGATGGCCTTTGTTATGATAAACGGGGGGTTTCATGAAATCCCTGCTGAGAAAAGACAGGAAGGAGCGCATCGGTCCCACGTTTGAGCGTTTCATACACTAAGGGGTCCGCTGCCAAAACCGCCATGGACGAGATGCACTACATCGAGGAAGTCAACGAACTTTTAAATAAAAAAGACCGAAAGGCCATCAGCGCGTGGCTTTTCGATCATCATCCCAACGACATTGCCACCGTCATCGATGAACTGGAAATGCAAAAGGCGGCGGTTCTTTTTCGCGCGCTCCCCAAAGCGAAAGCCGTGGACGTTTTCTCTTACCTGGAAACTGAAGCGCAGATTAGTCTTTTGCAGGGGTTTACCGATGAGGAAGTCACCCGCATGCTCGAAGATCTCTACACCGACGATGCCGTGGATCTCATTGAGGAGCTGCCGGCCAACGTCGTCACCCGAGTCTTAGAGCTTGCAACGCCGCAAACCCGGGCGACCATCAACAACTACCTAAAATACCCCGAGGATTCTGCCGGGTCCATCATGACCACCGAATATATCCATCTGCGAGCAGATATGACGGTGGGCGAGGCCATCGCCTACATCCGCACCTACGGGCACAATAAGGAAACCATTTATACGGCCTACATCACGACGCCTCACCGGCGATTAAAGGGTGTGCTGTCCGTGCGCAACCTCCTCATGGCGAAAAACGAGGAATTCATCGCGGACATCATGGAAGAGACCATCATCAGTGCCTCCACCACTGATGACCAAGAGCACGTGGTGCACCTATTCTCCGACTACGATCTCATCGCTTTGCCGGTGGTAGACGGAGAGGACCGCCTTGTCGGCATTATCACCATTGATGATGTCCTGGACGTTTCCGAGGAGGAGGCGACGGAAGACTTTGAACGGATGGCGGCCATCACCCCTTCAGAGGGTCCTTACATGAAAACCTCTGTGCTGGAGCAGGTGAAAAACCGCTTCCCCTGGCTTTTATTTTTAATGATTTCCGGGATTTTAAATGGCTTTATTTTGGCCCGATACGAACACGCCTACCTCGCGATTCCTCTGCTGGTCACCTTTGTGCCTATGCTGACGGGAACCGGTGGCAACGCTGGCGCCCAAAGCTCCACCATGGTCATCCGGGGCTTATCCTTGGAGGAAATTCAGTTTAGCGACTGGCTGCAGGTGCTTTGGCGGGAGCTGCGCATCAGCCTCATTGTCGGGGTGGTTTTGGCCTCTGTGAACTTTGTTCGTGTCTATTTCACCTACGGCCGCAATTTGGGCATCTCCCTCGTCGTCAGTCTCTCCCTCATCGGTGTGGTGATTTTGGCCAAGGTCATGGGCTCCATGCTGCCCTTATTGGCCAAAAAGATTCATGTGGATCCCGCCACTATGGCTGCTCCCCTGATTACCACAGTAGTGGATGCCGGGGGATTGATCCTTTTTTTCACCATCTCCGAGATCCTTTTGCAAATTTAGCCGCAGCCCTACGAATCCGGAGCTTTTCAAGCATACGCTCTGGATCCCCAAAAGTTTTTTTGCGGATCCAGAGTTTTTTAGTTGATTCTGGCCATTTCTTCGTCGGATGGATCCAACTTTTCAGCAGCAAAAAGGAGTTATTACGCCATGACCTCTCCCCTTCCCCCCTGGTTTTCAGAGCATTCTTTAGGCCTATTCATTCACTTCGGTCTGTACTCACTTTTGGGGGGCGTTTACCAAGGAAAGCCAACCCCGGGGCTTGCTGAATGGATTCAGCTGGATCTTGGGATTCCCGAGGAAGAATACCAAGCCTTGGCCGAGGAATTCAACCCCACTGCCTTTGACGCGGACGCTCTCGTACGCTTCGCCAAGGAATCCGGCATGGGCTACCTTTGTTTCACCGCCAAACATCATGACGGCTTTGCCCTCTTCTCTTCCAACGTCAACGGCTACAACAGCCAAACAGCCAGCCCCTGCCATCGAGATTTTGTGCGGGAGCTTTCTTTGGCCTGTCAAAAAGAGCACCTGCCCTTCTGCCTTTATTATTCCCAAGCACAAGACTGGCATCATCCGGACGGCTATCGGGCCTACAGGGACAATTCCCATCGTTCGTTTCCCTGCTATTTTAAAGAGTGTGCGCTTCCTGATGTGGCGCAGCTGTTGAGCGATTACGGCCCCATTGCCATGATGTGGTTCGACACCCCCATGGGGATGAGCTATGAGGAGAGCCTCACGTTAAAAAAGCTCGTCAAATCGCTTCAACCCCACTGTTTGATTAACGGGCGCATCGGCCATCAACTGGGGGATTATCTGACCTTGCAGGACAATCGTTTGCCTAAAAATAGGATTCCCATCCCCTGGGAGGTTCCGGCAACCTTGAATCACTCCTGGGGTTTTCATGCCTTGGATGAGGGTTGGCGACCCTTTGAGGAGGTTCTCCAGAACCTGGTGAAAATCGTAAGCCGCGGGGGGCACTACCTCCTAAACATCGGACCCGACGGCCGAGGCGCTGTCCTCCTAAAGAGCCTGGAGACGTTAACCGCCCTGGGCCATTGGCTGCAGCTCCACAAAGAATCCCTCACGGGTCTCGCCCCCCTCGAAGATTATGTTTATGAAACCCCCGGTCTTTATTTCACAGGCAAAGAGCATACCCTCTATCTTCACCTTTTTTCCCCGGAACGCTATGCCGGAAAAACCCTGCCCCTTCCAAACATTGCCAATCACATAAAGAGCGCTCAACTTCTTTGCACCCAAGCCCCCGTGCAGATCACCGTGGGGCATGTATTGGAAGGGGACCCTTACTGGGGCGTCCCGATTCCCGAAGTCCTTCCTAAAGAAGCCGGTCCGGATCTTGTCATCCGCGTAGCCCTCAAGGAGGAAGCGTTTCGGGTGAGTCCATTGGTTTAAAATCAACCCTTCCAACGGACCAATTAGGGTGCTCAGCCTTGCAACCCGCAAGACAGCAACTCCCCTCCCTTATGCGCAGATCATTCGCTCCTTGAAGCATGGCGCAAGTTCAGGCGCGGCTTAGAGCGCAAAGATCTTTTTCGTGGCGGGGACCCATAAATCGATGATCGGATTCAGCGACAATTTAACTGCAATTCTATCCCCCTTACCGGCTGGAACAAACGGAACAAAACCCGAATGTGGCGAAGCGCATGTGCGGATTGTGCCAATGTCGCGTTGGAGCATACCAGATCCTCCCATCGTGTAGGCCCCACAGTTAGGAGCGACAAGGCATAAGTCGAATCTCTTCTCGCCCTTTCGATGCTGCGCTTCATAAAATTAGAAACGTGGTATTGTCAGTGAGCACGGTACCCCCAATCGGGAAAATGAACCGGCAATCAGTGGTTCCAGCATTTGGAGACCGCATCGGAAACCGCAAGAGGTTGGTCCAAGGAATCGACTGAGCTGGACAAATCCCTCGCCCTGCATGCCCTACTTCCTAAATGTCCCGAAGCATTGCTCTCATCCAGCACAGGAGCGAGTCTTCGTTCAAGAAGATTCAGATCCCCTATCTCCCCTTTGAATCTTCTCCTAGACCCGTTCCGATGGAGAGGATGGCTCAATAGGTCAAGGGGTAAAAAGGCTTTGGTTATGAGGGTTTTACAACATCACCAAATGATTGTGAGTGCCCCGTTTAAATTTGGATTGGCGAATTGTTTCAGAAAAAATAGGAGGCTTCATTGGAAATAATCGGAAAAAGAATCAAGTTAAGGCCTTTTAGAGAAAGTGATATCGACGACCATATACGATGGAGGACCCAAGAAACTGAGTGGATGGACTGGGATGCTCCGTGGGAAGAAAATGACTTTAACATTGAGGAATTTAGAAAATCTTGCTTGGCGAGGCTGGAAACGAATGCCCCCAGTTCAATAAGCAGCCCTAAAGAGATTGAGATTCTAGCGACTAAAGAGCATATAGGTAGAGTCAATACTTATACAATCGATGAAAATTATGATTATTCTAGAAAAGGAACCCATTGGACCATAGGGATTGATATCTATGATCCATCCAATCGAAAACAAGGTTATGGAACAGAAGCTTGGTGGTTATACATACGTTTTCTTTTGGAAAATGGTCCCGATGATATCTATACTCAAACATGGTCTGGGAACTATCCAGTCCTAGCCTTGATGCAAAAGCTAGGTTTTGAATTGATTCATACTAAAGAGGCTTATCAAATAGTTGCAAAAAAAAGAGTTGATGGCCTTACTTATAAATTAAATAAAGATATTTTTCAAGCCGCATTAAACGAATGGAAGACTGGGTCTTAGCGCAAGCGCTTGTGCTGTGGATTGCAATCATTCATTTTTTTATAAACTGATGACTGGGGATCAGTGTTTAGGGCAATATAGAAACCAGCCACTGTTGAAGCTAAGAATCCTACCAGGTGGAACGTAAATACTCCACTGCTAACCCCCTAAATACAATATCCTTTTAGTTAGCAACAACTGAAGGGTTGGTTATAGGAGTCAAGTCCAAAATCTTGTGTAAAAGTTCCTAGTACAA